>JACCTF010000828.1 GCA_013812565.1 Pyrinomonadaceae bacterium
TGATCTTCAACTCCGTACTTCTCAATGGCGACAATACAACTTGCATGAAGTAACACAACACTCCAACGATAGAAGCAGAGACACAGGCAATTTCGTCTGTGTCTCTGCTTCGCATTTAAGGAACCAAACTTGCACCCGCTCCCCAAACGACGCTCACAAGCAGTCTGCCCTACTGAAACATTCAGCCCACCTAATGTGCAACTCTGTTGTTCCAGTGCGTCCCGAGAGGCGGCTGAGCCGAGAGGGCAACCATTGTTATCAAGCGTCCCTACGGAACTCGACGACCCATTACAACTAATTCCCCAGCGATAAACCGCCCGGCTATTTTCACGTGCCCCTGCCGAGGCTAAAGACTTACACCTAGCTCCTGATCAAGATAGCCGAGATGATTAAGACGGAAGCGACACGTAAAACTTTGCTCACCAAATCGTACATGTGGCTCGTGAGCTGTGCGGGCGCAATTGTCTTTTTCCACTCCGCATATAACCTACCCACTGAACGACTTGATGCGCGCTTTTTGCTGATCGCGGTGATCATGGTCGCGCTCAGTTCGCTCGTGGCGATTCGGATTCCGCGCATCAACGCACAGATCACGGTTTCTGACGCCTTTATCTTTATGACGATGCTGATCTTCGGTGGCGAGGCTGCGGTGTTGATTGCTGCCCTCGAAGGCGTTAGTTCAGCGGGGCGTTTGAGCCGCAAGGCAAGCACGCTTCTATTTAACTCTGCCGCCACAGCTCTCGCCACTTTCTTCACCGTCGTAGTGCTTCGCTGGTCTTTTGGGAATATTTCCGATTTGCCTCACAGCACCAGTTTGACCTTCGTTACAGCGCTCTGCTTGATGGCGCTCGCGCAATACGTTGCCAGTTCGGGACTGGTCGCAGTGCTGCATTCATTTAAGATCAACCAATCCGTGTGGCACACATGGAGCAAGTATTGGCTGTGGTCATCAATCACCTATTTTGCGGGCGCACTAACGGCCGGAGTCAGCGCCAAGCTCATTGAGGTGATCGGCTTCTACCTTGTGATCGCAATGGCTCCGGTGATCGCTGCCGTTTACTTTACTTACCGAACTTATGCAACGAACGTTGAAGTGTCGGGTCAGCAAGCTGAGCAAGCTGAGCGGCACGTCGTCGAGCTTTCACATCACATCGCCGAGCAGGAGCGGATTCGCAAAGCACTTCAGGAGAGCGAAGAGCATTTTCGCAGCTCGTTTGATTATGCCGCTATCGGCATGTCGCTGCTTGCGCCGGATGGTCGCTGGTTGCGTGTTAATTCATCGTTAATCGAAATCATCGGTTACTCAGGTGAAGAGCTGTTGGCGACAAACCTCCAAGCTATCGTCCACCCCGATGATATTTCACCAAACCTCGCGGCCATGCAACAACTGCTCGATGGCACAAAGCGTTTCTATCAGATGGAGCAGAGATACTGCCACAAGCTCGGTCAGGTAGCGTGGGTGCTGGTGAACGCTTCGCTGGTTCGCGATGCGAAAGGCGATCCGCTCCACTTCATCCTTCAAATTCAAGACATCAGCGAACGCCGCGCTGCCGAGGAAGCCTTGGCGCGCAGCGAAGATCAGTTACGGCAGTCACAGAAGATGGAAGCTGTCGGGCAACTTGCGGGCGGCGTGGCCCACGACTTCAACAACCTGATGACGGCCATCACCGGTTATAGCGCTCTGATGCTTGATGACTTAGAGGAAGACAGCGCGCTGCGCCCCGACATCGAAGAAATTAAGCGCGCCGCCGAACGCGCCGCGAGTTTGACCAAGCAACTCCTCGCCTTCTCGCGCAAGCAGATGTTGCAACCGAAGGTGCTCGACTTGAACACGGTCATCACAGACATGCAGAAGATGCTGGCGCGCTTAATCGGCGAGGACATTCACATCATCAGTGATCTCGATCCAGAACTAGCATGTGTTGAAGCCGACCCGTCGCAAGTCGAGCAGGTAATCATGAATCTAGTCGTCAATGCCCGCGACTCAATGCCGAATGGCGGACGGCTCACGATTGAAACCCGCAACCTTGAACTCGACGATGCTTACCGCATCCGCAGGCACGTCACATTAGCGCCGGGTCCTTATGTGATGCTCGCCGTCTCTGATACCGGCTGCGGCATTGACGCCGGCATGCAAGCTCGTATCTTCGAGCCGTTCTTTACTACCAAAGAACTCGGTAAAGGCACCGGCCTCGGATTATCGACTGTGCATGGCATTGTTGTTCAATCAGGCGGTGATATACATGTGAGAAGCGAGATCGGACGCGGAACAACTTTCGACATTTATTTACCGCAGGTCGAAGATGTTGCAGAGGTAGTAAAAACAAAGGTTGATGAAACCACTTTATCAAAAGGCACGCAAACAATTTTGCTGGTGGAAGATGAAGAAACGGTGCGGCGTTTGGCCGCGCGCATTCTTGAGCGACAGGGCTTTCACCTGTTGCAGGCCCCTGACGGCATCGAAGCCTTACGCGTAGCTGAAGACTATCAAGGCGTGATCGATTTGATGCTTACAGATGTGGTGATGCCGGAGATGCGCGGCCCGGAACTAGCCGAACAAATCGCTATCACGCGTCCACAGATGCCCGTGCTCTTTATGTCCGGCTATAACGAGACGGGTTTAGCCGAGCAAGCCGGGGTCAATTTCATCCAGAAGCCTTTTACTCCTCAATCGTTGCTGCGCCAGATTCACGGCGTGCTGGAGGCATTAAAAGAAGTTAGTATTGACAGTGATAAACCGCATGCACAGGGTGACAGCAAAATTACCAGGGGCAGATGGTAACGTACTGACATTAACAGGGCGTTTGTCCTTCTTGTCCCTTTCTCCTTATTGCATTCTGCCCATCCGAATATCATTCTCTTGAGATTCGATGAACGACGACCGCGACTGCTTCTTAAAACTCAGAAGTGACAAGAGCACCCTGACGGGGCAGCCCGCTTGGGGTGTCCTTGTCACTTGTCACTTTTGTTAAAAGGATGCTCCAAGCTAAGGTAGAAGAAGATGCCTCGCTGGCCTCTGCTTGGCCCTACGCCAAGCGGCACACTAATGCCGGGAACGATCTGTAGGCCGCTACGGAAATTGTGCGCCCATCGTAGGCCGGGATTGAGCAAGAAGCTATATTCGGTTGCTTTCAACCCAGGCCCGCTCACCCCTTAATCTTTATTCCAAACTGTCTCGAACAACAGATCGAAGCGGGGTGAAACGAGCACCACGAAGCTTTGGCCGAGGTTGTAGGCAACCGTATCAGCTTTCTCGCCGACTACGTTTTTGGCTGAACGAACAAAGGTTGCACCCGCGTTCCAGTGGGTCACAAGGCGCTTTTTATGAATTACGCTGATGGGTAAGTTCACCTGGAAGCCGGGCGCGCCTGCTCCAAGTTCTTCTCGCTAGTCGCCTGTCGGCAGCAGCAGCGAGAAGCGCGGAGCAAACGCAACCCTTTCACGGTTGATCAATTGATAGCGGTAGTTCAGGGCGAAATCGCCGATCCCGCGCTGGCTGATAATCGGGCCATTCACTTTTTGGATGGGAAGCGTAAAGCTGAACTG
>JACCTF010000829.1 GCA_013812565.1 Pyrinomonadaceae bacterium
GTGTGACCAACCGAACGTTAGCAAACGTAAATTCATCAGCAACTATCGCACGCCAGCCGGATGTTCCAAACCGGATTATCATCGTTTTACCTGTGGGGCCGAGAGATTTGCTTACATCGTGAACCCAATATAGAGGGCGGACGAGGGGCGAACGCCGCTATAGAATGCGCTCTCGCCATGCCCAATCTCTTTTAGCATCAAGGACTTAGCGTTAAAGCGACGCAGAATGTAACATGCTTAGTCCGCACTGTAAAGAGACACCTTTGCAACGATTCCAAGCGCTAAGTTCAACTATTACTTGAAGTAAACAGAATGTAGATGATATCGGCGAACGTGCGGCGAACGGAAATCCACTCAGAAGGGAAGGTAGATAGGTATCGGCAGAAATGTAGGAGGAATGCAGCAAAACTAACAGGGGAAATGATGCGCATCATTTCCCCTGTTAGTTTTGTCTTTGAGTCTAAAACTATTTGTGATTTAAGTTGTCAAGCGCGCACGCTACGACCCGTAATCAGCCTGTAGATTGCCAGCACCACAATTGCTCCAATAATGGCAAACAAAAGGTGCGTGAGGTTGAAGTCTGAATCGGCCCCTCGTACCCCGAGAATCTGGCGACCGATGAAACCGCCGACAATGGAGCCGACGATGCCTAGAAGTATAGTGATGATCACCCCACCGGGATCCCTGCCCGGCATAATTGCTTTTGCGATCAGGCCAGCGATCAGGCCGAACACTACCCACAACAGAATATTAATCATCTTTCATCCTCCAGGAAGTTCTTTGATGAACTGTAATGGCTGCACCCGCAAAAATCTAACTCCCGCAAGTTGTATGCATGGGCTCAAGCCAGTTTGACTAAAGTCGCTTCATTATTTGAAATCGACGCCTGTACGATTTCGGTGTAGAAAACGGAACTGTTTCATAGTGAGCAAAAACTGAGCCGCAATGAACAAAGCCAAGATATAGCAGCAAGTTGATCCAAATTAGCACAACTTTATGATCTGATAATATCGCTGAGGAAATACTCACGCAGCCAATGAACAGTACTGATTCAAAACAGATGAGGCCAAACCCACATGGTTCGGACCAGCCATCAGGATCTACAAAATGAGCAGCTGGTTCTTCAGTCGATCCAATAAGGAAATGAGTATCTTTATATGCAAAGCAAGGGTTGGCATCACACTACTCACCGATGGCCCGTCATCTCAATGTTAAATAAACGTTAAATAATGTTGACAGTTATTGCAACAGCGCATAGACTGTCTCTGCCCGGATAGAAGCTTCTATTAGAAGCTCCGTTCAATAAATACCTCTCGCCTCTTCTTTAGACCCCTAATCCAGCTACGCTTCAACAATCTTATCTGCATTGCAATAAGCAACAATTCTCTTTGGTAGTGCCCGCTTGTGTTGCCTTCGCCAATAAAAAGGAAACGGATTTAATGTCTGCCCTGCTGTCTTCGTCCTCGGAAAATTCAGCGGCCAACGATGCTGCTATCACCTTTCACCTTCCACTTGCCGCTATGGTGCGCGCTCTGTGCAGGGCAGCGACAACAAACCCGGATGCCCTCTACGAAATGATGCTCAAGCTTGCTTTGACTGTTGATGCCACGGCGGAGACTTATGGGCTCGCGACGTTTGCACAAAAGGCAGGTGAATGTCCGCTGCTCAGATGGGTTGAAGGACTTGACTCAGACGAGATTTGCGAAGCAGAAAGGGTTGTCGCACTTTCCCTCTCAGCGACAGGCGTCCTGACCGAAATTAAAACCGCGGATACAGCGATTTGCCTAGTGTTAGCTGTTCCTTCCGTACACCGCGAGGGCGCGGCGATCTACGGCCGGTGCGTTCGTCCGCTTACCGAAAGGCAAGCGCGCGAGTTACGCATACTCAATGATGTGGCGCAGCTTGCACACGTACACGCGCAGTTACGTGACTCAGTGCAACTGCCTGTGCAGGCCGAGATGAAAACCGTAGTTGAGACAAGGGCCGCAACACTGCCGGGCACGATCTTTGTCAGTCGCCAAATGAAGGAAATAGCTAGATCCGTTGAGAGAATCAAAGATTCTAAATCCTCTGTGCTGATCACAGGCGAATCGGGCACTGGCAAAGAACTGATTGCGCGATCTGTGCATCGCTTAGGTCGCCGGGCGTCCGCACCATTCATTCCTTTCAACTGCGCGGCAACACCCTCCGACTTAGTAGAAAGCTTGCTCTTCGGCCATCGCAAGGGAGCGTTTACCGGGGCATACGCGGACCACGAGGGGTTAATTCGTGCGGCCGAAGGAGGCACACTATTTCTCGATGAGATCGGCGACTTGCCCATTATGCTTCAGCCCAAGCTGCTTCGCTTCCTTCAAGAAGGCGAGGTGCACACGCTTGGCGAGCGCGCACCGCGGCAGGTTAACGTCCGGGTTGTCGCCGCGACCCACAAAGATTTAGAGCGGGCCGTGCGGGAGAAGACTTTTCGTGAAGACCTTTACTACCGAGTGGCTGCGCTCACGCTGCACATTCCGCCCTTACGTGAGCGGCCCGATGACGCAGCGGCATTAATCTCACATTATTTAACCTACTATGGGCGGCGCAACGACCTTACAGTGCGAGGGATCACCGCAGAGGCCATTCGTGCGCTGCAAAGTTATTCGTGGCCCGGCAACGTGCGCGAACTAGCAGCGGAGATTGAGCGGGCAATGCTCTACGCGGATGAAGGCGCGCTGATCTGCGTTGAGAACCTCAGCCCTCGTATTCGTCCACGAAGCGCCGCCGGGGCCACGGAGAACGCCGTAGAATCGCGCGAGAACCTTGATGATATGTTGGAAAATTTTGAGCGGCACATTATCGCCGAGACGCTCAAACGGTGTGACCACAACGTTGCGCACACGGCTACGGCGCTCGGCCTCGGCAGTCGTCAAACGCTCTACAAAAAGCTGAAACGTTTGAACGTCAACATTAGCGACAACCTTCAAGACAATGAGTAGTGGGTAGATCAGTAAACACCAACCTTCTACGTCCCGCCTAGATCAGCGAAATCAGCACACCTGGAAGAAATAACCTGCGAAGTAATCTACTTCGTTGCATTCCAAGCACTGCCCACCGCCCACTACTTCTATGCTTCTCTACATTATCTGCTTTGCCGTTGCGATGTTGATCCATGAATTGGGCCACCTCGCGGCGGCGCGCTTATGTCGCATTCCGGCAACGGAACTAGGCTTCGGGTGGGGCAAGCGGCTCTTCGGGTTTGATCTGGGCGGGGTTGAATACAAGCTACATGCGTTGCCCATCGGTGCATACGTGCGCCTCGATATAAGCGAACTGCAGCGAAGATCGTTGGGCCAGCAAGTCTTCGTGCTGCTGGCGGGCGTGCTCGTCAATCTTGGTGCTGCGGGGGCAACATGGGGAACAACCTTTGGCACGATGAACATGCTGCTCGCGGTCACCAATCTACTTCCGCTTTACCAGCAGGATGGTTGGAAGTGTGGCGTGGTTTGTTTGCGTGCGCTGCTACGTCGCCACAGCACGTTGGTCGAATGGACATTTACGATTGCGGGAGGCGGTCTCAGTCTCGCCTTCTTTTTCGCGCAAACCATTCGGCATCTCTGATCCAAAACATTCCATATTGGCACCCCGAAATAACCTAAGGGAACAGCCCACCGTTTGTTCCTGTTCTCTCCATGAAAGGAGGTTGGTATGAAGCTACGAATCAGAAAAATAAGAGCGCGAATGAGGAAGGTACGCAAGCTGCTCCGCACTGTAAAGTTACTCGCAGACTTGAAGGCTGCTCCGCACTGTAAAGTTAGTCGCAGACTTGAAGTCGGCCGAATGAAGATCACCTCCGCTATCAACTTAAATGGAACATACGTTGAACGCACACGCCCATAAGCGACTGACTTCCGGCACGGATAGTGATAGCTTCGCATAAGCTACCAATGACGCGCGGATGGACGACTGGCAACGCGCGAACCGATAGATTCATCAAGGAAAACGGCGCGCCGGATTCGGCGAGACGACTTTGACTGCTATCATCCGTTCGCGTACAAAGCGATAACGAAGCTAGCCGAGCAACAACGCAGACGGGTAGGCGACACGATGATTGCCGCAGTGCATGCGGCGTTGAGCGACGACCCGAACGCTTCTCGCTTGGAAAAGTAAATTGATGCACAATGCGCTTTGGAGAGATGAGGAAACGAACATCCGGCCGATGCTCAAAACACTTCACACAATCGAGATGGGGTTTGTTCCTGCTCACGCGGACATGAAATTTAACGGGCAGCGAATTTATTCCTTGCCGCTACACGGATCATCATCGCGTCCACTTTTAATGTTCCCCGTTAATCGTGTGTCTTGCCTCGTGCTTGCGCTGCTTGCTGCAATCATTGCCGGTCAGCCTCCAGTCCTTGCGCAAAGTAACAAACCCGCAGGTCAAGCAGCACAGGAAATAAATGATGATGAGGTGGTGTCAATCGACACCTCAGAGGTGCTGTTGCCGGTAACCGTGCGCGACGCTGTGGGACGCCTTGTAACTACGTTGAAGCGCGAAAATTTTCGTGTGCGGGAAGATGAACGCGAACAGCCGCTCAGTGACCTAGCGCTCAGGCAAGTTCCGGTGGATGTGGTGCTAATGGTCGATGCCTCGTCGAGTGTCGCGGCCAACCTCGATGACTTCCGCCGCTCGGTGGAAGATTTTGCCGCCCGCCTTGCTCCCGAAGATCGCCTCTGCCTCATCAAGTTCGATGACAAAATAGAACTGCTGCAAGATTGGACGCAGAGTCGCACACAGCTACGCCGTAGTCTGCGGCGCATCACACCCGGCTTGTTCACACACTTCTACGATGCCCTATATCTTGCGGCGCGCGAGCAGTTTGGCAAAGGACGCAGAAGGCAAGCCGTGGTGGTGCTAACGGATGGAATCGATAGCCAGCGCGGCTATGCTTCGCGCGACACCGCACTGCGCGCCCTCTTGGAGACGCAAGCAGCTCTTTATGTAATCAGCAACACCCAGATTGAACGCGCACGTAAGCAGGAGGAACTTGACGAGATGCTGACTGCCGGGGCAGGAGCCATGCGTTTCAACGAACTGCGAATCGGCGATCTACGCGAAGGCTTGCGTGTGCTCGACGAGAGCGAGCAGAACCTCGCGCAGATGACCACTGCAACCGGTGGGCGGCTTTACCGGCCCGCCAGCTTCGACACGCTCGATCAGGTCTACAGGGAAGTGGCCGAGGAGCTACGCTCGCAGTATGCGCTTTACTACACCCCGCTCAATCGCACGCGCGACGGGCGCTTCCGCCGCGTGCAAGTCACAACAACTGATCTGAACTTACGTGTCACCACGCGCACCGGCTACTTCCCCCCCCGCAAATAAGTTGATTCCAACGAATATATTGATCTCAAGACGAGTGCGACAAAGCTCCTTGTTCCTTCCTTTGACCACAAGGTTGATACTGCCTTAACGCGAAACGTAAAAGGTGTGGAGTGCGGTGTTCGAAGTGCGGAGTTGCTAACCCTCGGTCTGGGTCTTCCTTTAACTTAGTACCTCCTACTTCGTACTCCGTACCTGTTACTGTAAATGCGAATCAAGAGTAGAAAACTAAGAGCACACA
>JACCTF010000835.1 GCA_013812565.1 Pyrinomonadaceae bacterium
GTTTAATCTAGATTGGCTTTTGCGTGCGCGGAGCGACCGCCTGGTCGGTATCACCAATGGCATTGATTATGATGTGTGGAACCCGGCGGATAACTCTTATTTAGCCGCGCACTACCAAACAAACGATCTCGCAGGGAAGCGCGTTTGCAAGCTTGATCTGCTCCGCCGCTTTGGTCTTCCGGTTGACGCCGACCGCCCGGTTATCGCGATCATCTCGCGTCTCGTTTCGCAGAAAGGTTACGATTTAATCAGAGAAGCCGCTGAGGTTATTCTCCAAACCGGGGCCGTCTTTATCGCGCTCGGCACGGGTGCGCGCGAGTATGAGAACTTTTTGCAGAGACTACGCGATGCTGCTCCGCAGCAGGTTGGCATCTACTTGGGATTCAGCCATGAGTCGCTGGCTCACCAGATCGAAGCCGGTGCAGACATCTTTCTGATGCCATCGCTCTTTGAGCCGTGCGGCTTGAATCAGATGTACAGCATGCGCTACGGCACGGTGCCGATAGTGCGCGCCACCGGCGGGCTTGATGATACGGTTGATCGCTTCGACCGTATGTACGGCATGGGCACGGGTTTCAAGTTCGACCGCTACAGCGCGCCCGCGATGCTCGATAGCCTTTATGAAGCGCTCTACTGTTACGCTGAACCGGACGTGTGGCGCACCATTCAGTTGAACGGTATGCGCGTAGATAATTCATGGTCAGCCGCCGCGCGCCGCTACGTCGAGTTATACCGAGCCGCCGCCGCGATGTAGCTTTTTCGTGGGAACTCTCGCCCGTCAGCCTCAAAGGTTAAAGGGTGACAGATCGACGTAAGCGGATGAGTTTTGATATGCTCGCACTCACTTACAGAGCAAAAGCCAAATTACAAGGAGAGTATTTTACATGAGTGAACACGTGACCGATGTCAGCGACAATAGTTTTGAAACAGATGTTCTTCAATCTGACAAGCCCGTGCTGGTGGACTTCTGGGCAGCATGGTGCGCGCCCTGCCGAATGCTTGCGCCGACGGTTGAAGCGGTCGCTGAAAAGTATACGACGAACGCACGCGTCGTGAAGCTAAACGTAGACGAGAACCCTTCGGTATCGCAGCGCTATGGCATCAAAGGTATTCCGACCCTTATCCTCTTCAAAAACGGTAAGGAGGAAGAGCGCGTTGTAGGTGCAACATCGAAAGACGCGATTTCGCGCATGATCGAGAAGCACATCACCACTGCCAACGCTTAAGGTTTTGGATGGAAGGTAGCGCGAGCGATTTTTGTGGCACGCTCGCGCTACCTTTTCTTTTGGGTTCGAGTTTGTCGTCTGTTTACGATTCGCGTGCATCGCAAGCGAGTCTCCAACTAAGTATGTGATGAAACCTACAACCGCCAATCGTACCGCTGCCCGCCGCCGTCTGCTTGAGGAACGCCTTGTCGCGGCAAAGCGTCTGCGCAGTGTTGAAGATGCCAAGTTTCGCGCCCGCCAAGCGCAAGGCAAGCTTCGCCGCTTCGTCAACATAAACTTTCGCAAAGAAGAGGTTGTGGCGGCGCTCGCCCTCAGACGCGGCGAATGCAACCGCTGCGGCGCATGCTGCGAGATACTCTTCAAATGTCCGTTCCTGAAAAAGCATGGAGACGGCTCCTCCACCTGCGGCATCTACGAGGATCGGCCCGATCAATGCCGCCTCTACCCAATCGAGAGACGTGATCTGGAAGAAGTACGCGGAACTTGTAGTTACTACTTTATTGATAAGCCGCTCGAACTAGAACGAGCAAGCTAAGAAAGCTGCTGCCAGACGTTAGATGTCGGCTTTTGCTTCTAACATCTGACTTCTGGCATCTAGCATCTAACATCTGAATTTATGTCAAACATCCTTGTTGTCGTCGGCGCTCAGTGGGGTGACGAGGGAAAAGGCAAGATCGTTGATCTTCTTGCCGAGCGCTTTGATCTGGTCGCTCGTTATCAGGGCGGGCATAACGCAGGCCACTCGGTGCAGGTCGGCGGTCGCTCCTTCGTTCTTCATCTGATCCCTTCAGGCATCGTGCATCCCGGCAAACAATGCGTGCTTGGCAATGGGATGGTGATTGATCCCAAAGCCTTCTTTGAGGAGGTTGCTTACCTCAACGCACAAGATTTGGAAGCAACCCCTGAGCGCATCCTGGTTAGTTCGCGCGCTCACCTGATTCTGCCGTATCACCGCGCACTCGATCACACGAGCGAAGAGCGTCTGGGCAATGAGCGTGTCGGCACGACGCTGCGCGGGATCGGGCCAGCCTACGAAGACAAAGCCGGACGGCGCGGCATACGCGCGGCTGATGCGTTAGTTCCTGAAGTGTTGCGCTCGCGCATTGAACGCAATCTTGAAGACGCCAATCGCATCATTGGCGCTTACGGCGGTAAAGAGTTAGAGGCGAACCAAGTCTTCGACGAAACATCGCAACTGGTTGAATACCTCGCGCCCTTTGTGACAGATACCATCCGGTTCCTCAACCGAGCCGCGCGCGATGGTCGCTCAATTTTGATTGAAGGCGCGCAAGCGACGCTGCTTGATGTCGATCACGGCACCTACCCGTTTGTTACTTCGTCGAACACCACGGCGGGCGGCGCGTCCACCGGAACCGGACTTGCTCCGCACCGGATCACGGGCGTGCTCGGCATTGTTCGCACCTACACCACGCGCGTCGGCGAAGGACCGTTTCCGACCGAGATGCTTGGAGAAGAAACCGAAGTCGGGCACTTGATACGCGAGCGCGGTCGTGAATACGGCGCGACCACTGGTCGCCCGCGCAGGTGTGGCTGGTTCGACGCTTTCGCGACGCGCTACGCCGCGGAGATCAACGGCTTCACCTCCGTTGCGCTCACCAAACTAGACGTTCTTGATGCGCTTGATGAAATCAAAGTATGCACCGGCTACCGCTTAGACGGACGCATGCTCGATTGTTTCCCTGCCGTCGCCTCAGACCTGCGACGCGTCGAACCCGTCTATGCGACTTTACCCGGTTGGAAAACATCGACCGTGGGTATTACAGAGCAGGAGGCACTGCCTGCCAAAGCGCGACAATACGTCGAATTTCTGAAACGTGAAGTGGACTGTGAAATTGGATTGATCTCAACCGGCCCGGAGCGTGGACAGACTATTTTTTGCGGCGAGTTTGCAGTTAACTAAACGCTTGGCGGTCAAGCATGCCACTGCCTTGATCGACTGCTGCCTGATGTGTAAAATGCTGCACAGTCGTTGCACAGTAAAATTCTCCATGTGGGCAACATCATCTTTGCAGATACATCCCTGCATTTTTCAAGCGGGCCGTTAGCTCAGTCGGTAGA
>JACCTF010000314.1 GCA_013812565.1 Pyrinomonadaceae bacterium
CGAACGAGCTCTATCCAAACAACCGGACGGACTACGTAACTCTCGCCTACGACACTGATGTGGCGCCAGGAGTACGCGCACTCAAAGCTGTTTCCCGCAAGGTTCATGGAGCGGCCGGCGCTTTCGACCTCCTCGGCGTTGAATGCCGCAGCGGTGGAGCAGACAAGCGTTACCAAATGGTGGTTAGTTTTCCGAGCGCAGTAACCCTTGCTGGCGCTGCGATCACCTCCGGAATTGGGAATGTGGTCGGCACCACGGCTAATGGAGCTGAGGTGACCATCGATCTCACTGGTGTCGCCAACGCTCAGACGATCACGCTGACCTTACTCGGGGTCAGTGACGGAAGAAAAACAAACGACGTGCCCGTCGCCCTCAGTGTGCTGGTCGGCGATGCATCGGCCAGCGGTTCCGTTACTGCTGATGTCGATCTTAACCTCCTGGTTAAAGGCCAGTCGGGTCAACCGGTGACGATGCGAAACTTCCGTGAAGATGTGACGGCCAACGGATTAATCGGCAAGGGTGACGTCTCGTTAGTGAAATCAAAAGTCGGCACCGTCCTGCCCGAACCAATAAGGAATACCAAACAGCAATAAGGAATACCAAAGAGATGAAATTCAAGTTTACCTTACTCCAGACATTTGTTTCCATCAGGACGCTGCCGCTAATGGCAGCCCTTGTAAGTGGCGTTCTCACCGGGCAGATTATCGCGGCGCCGATTCCTCAAAACTTGGGTAATGGGCTGCGCGAGATTGTAGAAAAAGACCAATCAGCGAGGCAGGCGGCACCTAACGCGCCGAATGCACCGCAGCAGTCCTCGTCCATCAACTACGATAAGTTAAAGATTACCGATGCGCAGGACCGCATCCTGGTCAACATCACGTTGAACGGGAAGGTACCGCTCCCGGGAGTCCAAAGCCGGATAACGAACATCGGCGGTAATGTTAAGGCAACCGATGCTCAGTATCGCGCTGGAGTCATCGAGGCGTTCGTTTCTCCGGCTCAGGCGATTGAAATCGCCAAAATGGAGGGGGTCTCGGCCGTGCACCTCGTGCTTAAGCCCATCAAAAACGTGGGGAAGGCGACTACCCGCGGGATCATACAGCATCGGATCGACAAGATTGCTTCTGAAGTAAACGGAGCGGGCATCACAGTGGGTGTCCTTTCAGATAGCTATAACCTATACCGACAATACGGGTTTCCGGTTGAGCGGCAGGCAGCGGGCGACATTGCTTCCGGCGACTTACCCGGTCCAGGCAATCCGCTTGGTCACACCCAACCGGTTGTTATTTTTCAGGAAGGGCCTTTTGGAGCAGATGAAGGTCGCGCCATGATGCAGATTGTGCATGACATCGCTCCGGCCGCGCGTTTGGGCTTTGCTACGGCATTTATGGGCGAGGTCGAATTCGCCGATAATATCCGCTCACTGGCGGGCTCGCCGAGTGGCTCGTTATCCAGGCCCGGGTTCAAGGCGGATGTAATCATCGACGACATAATTTACTTCGATGAACCGATGTTTCAGGATGGCATCCTCGCGCAAGCTGTTGATGAAGTCGCTGCTGCTGGCGTTGCCTATTTCTCATCTGCAGGCAATCAGCCGGGATCACAGGCGTACGACTCTGCTATCAGGCTTGTGCCGGCTTCGGCGACAGCCGGGTCAAATTGCGATTTTAGTAACGTCGACCCGGCTCTTTACAAAGGTGGTTTTCATAATTTCGCCAGCGGTGCAGCGCAGGACATCGCGCAGACTATCCACATCGATGGGAGTGGCATCATCTCTTTCCAATGGAACGAGCCGTACGACGCGCTCCCTACGCTAGGCAAGGTGCTGCAACGAGGTTCAGGGAGGCTCACCACCGCGAAGCCGACGAAGACTTTCCCGTTTGCCGGCACCGCCGGGCAACAAATTGGCATCACCGCTGATGCCGCTCCGGCAAGTTCGAACCCGCTGGCCGATGTCTCGATCACTCTCACCGGGCCCAATGGGGATGAGATCCGGTTCCAAGATTCAACCACCTTACCCGAGACTCTGATAGCGTTTTTACCGGTCACAGGAACGTATCAAATTCAGATCGGCGGCGGACCGGGCGGGGCAACGGGCGATTTCATCTACGACGTTCGTGAGGCGAGTGGAACGCAGGTCGAATCGGATTTCAATTTGTTGTTCTTCGGCATGGATGGAAAATTTCTCGGCTACGTCGGTGACAACAATCGCGCCACGAACCGCCCCATCGAGATAGCCCAGGTTTCCCCGCTTCCTCACACGAGCGAGGTCCAGATGGTGATCGCTCGCGCTAACACTCCAGCGAAACGCACGCCGGTAGCCGATCGTCTCCGCTACGTTTGGTTTGGCGGTGCCCAGCCGCAGGAATTTGTCGACTATACTACGCCTTCGACTTTTGGGCACAGTTGCGCCGTGGGTGCTAATGGCGTAGCCGCCTACGCCTTCTATCCGCCCTTTCTCCCACAAACGTTCACGTCCTCGGGACCCGTAACGATTTACTTCGACAAGAGCGGGAGTCGGTTGCCGGAGCCTGATCTGCGCCTGAAGCCCGACATGGCAGCGATGGACGGGGCGGATACAACGTTCTTTGGGGCGGACGCACCCCAGGATCCGAAAGGCCGACCAAATTTCTTTGGCACGAGCGCAGCTGCACCGCATGCCGGCGGCATCGCGGCTTTGATGTTGCAGGCGGCGGGCGGGCGCGGATCTCTAGCACCGACTGCCGTCCGGCAGACATTGCAGTCCTCTGCATTTTCCCATGATCTCGATCCAAATCACGCTGGCGGTGTGGCGCAAAATTCGCGAAGCAGTGTC
>JACCTF010000318.1 GCA_013812565.1 Pyrinomonadaceae bacterium
CGGTGTGTTTGAGCACGCAGCGAGGCAAGCTGAGCAGTGCGATCTCTGTTTTGTGATCGGAACATCAATGCTTGTCTATCCGGCGGCGGCGCTACCGGAAATCGCTGCCAATGCCGGAGCCTTTGTCGTCGAGGTCAATCCCGAGCGGACACCGCTGTCTAACTCGTGTGACGAAGTGATTGAAGGACCGGCAGGCGAAGTCCTGCCGCTTTTACTCAGAGATGAATAATGAGTGATGAGTGACGAGAAAGAGGGTTGTGAATCATGAATCGTAAATTGAAAGAACCCCTTCCTGATTTGTCCACGATTCACCATTCACGATTGACACTCCTTCCTGCTTTTCACTCATCACTTGTTACTCATCACCGTTTTTAGGAGTTTGATGCGAACGCTTTATTTTGATTGTTTTGCGGGAGCGAGCGGGGACATGATCCTCGGCGCGCTTGTCAGCGTCGGGGTGGACCAGGGCGCGCTCCTCGAACAGCTCGCGCTGCTTGATGTGCCGGGTTGGAAGATCGAGTTTGAGACGGTTGATCGCTCCGGCATCAGCGCCACCCGCGCACATGTCCAGACGGCGCACGAACATCAGCATCGTCACCTCAGCCACATCAAACGAATAATCGATTCATCCCGTTTGAGCGAAAGCGTTAAAGAGCGTGCGACGCGCATCTTCACCAGGCTGGCGGAAGCTGAAGCGCGTGTCCACAACATGCCGATTGAGCGAGTTCACTTTCACGAGGTCGGCGCGCTCGATGCGATTGTTGATGTTGTCGGCGCGTGCGTCGGCTTCGAGTTGCTCGGCATTGAACGGTTCGTTTGTTCGCCGCTGCATGTCGGAAGCGGCATGGTCGAGATGGCTCACGGGCGCTTTCCCGTGCCGCCGCCCGCCGTCGCCGAACTGCTCGGCGATGCTCCGATCTATTCGTCGGACATTAGCGGCGAACTCCTTACGCCGACCGGCGCGGCCATCATCAGTACGGTGTGTGATGAATACGGCCCGCTGCCCGCAATGCGTCTTGAACGGGCGGGCTACGGAGCGGGCACACGCGAGTACCAACGCTTTCCGAATGTTTTGCGTTTGATGCTCGGCGCAACCGATGACAACTTGATTAATAAAAAGAGAACAATCGAAAAGCTCGCCGTTATCGAGACAAACATTGACGATGCTTCGCCGCAACTGCTCGGCTATGTGATGGAGCGAGCGTTTGCTGAAGGCGCGCTTGATTGCTACTTCACTCCAGTGCAGATGAAGAAGAATCGACCTGGTACGCTGGTTTCATTACTGTGCCGCGCGACGGATCGTGATCGAATGTTTGATCTGCTGTTTGCAGAGACGACGACGATTGGCGCGCGGACGTTCGAGGTGGAGCGCCGAAGCCTACCGCGTGAGATTGTGCGGGTTGAGACCGTGTACGGGCAGATTGATATTAAAGTGGCGGACGTTGATGAAGGAATGCGTGAAGGCACTCCTGAATATGAGCAGTGTCGCGAGGTGGCAGAGAGTCGGGCGATTCCGTTACGCAGGGTTGAAGCTGCGGCGCGCAATGCTTTCATGCAAGCTCAAGGGCGAGTCGGGAAGGGCGAGCCGTGAGAGAGACTCCTAACGTTGACCTTGAGAAGATCCAGCGCGGCGTGCGGCTCATCCTGGAGGGCGTCGGCGAAGACCCGGAGCGCCCCGGGCTGCAGCGCACACCCGAGCGCGTCGCAGAGATGTACGTGGAACTCACGGCCGGGATGCGCGAAGACCCTCAAGAACATGTGGTGCCGCTGCCCGGAGAGACGCACGATGAGATGGTGATCGTCAAAGATATTCACATCGCATCTTTGTGCGAACACCACCTCGCGCCGTTTGTGGGCCGGTGCCACATCGCCTACATCCCGAAGAACGGGCGCATTCTCGGGTTGTCGAAGTTGGCGCGTCTCGCCGAAACATACGCGCGTCGTTTGCAGGTCCAGGAACGCTTGACTAAGCAGATTGCCGACACCATCTTTACCGGACTGCGGCCGCTCGGCGTGATGGTCGTGATCGAAGCGGAGCACACCTGCATGACGATTCGCGGAGTGAAGAAGCCGGGGGCTTTAACTATTACTTCCGTCGTCCTCGGCGGCTTTCGCAAAGACCCGCGCACCCGCGCCGAAGCGATGGCGCTCATCAAGGGAAGATGAAGAATTTGCGATTGCCGATTTTCGATTTGAAGACGCCAGCCCAATCTTCTGAAATCTTCATTCCTCTTTCAATCGCAAATCGAAAATCGAAAATATGAAGGCCTTCTACGTTACAACTCCGATTTACTACGCGAACAGTGAGCCGCATCTGGGCCACATCTACACGACGCTGATTGCCGATTCGGTCACGCGTTACAAGCGGCAGCGCGGCATCGATGCTTTCTTTCTTACCGGGACGGATGAGCACGGAGTCAATATCGAGCGGGCGGCGGCGGCGCGCTCTCTACCAATCAGCCAACATGTTGATGAGATCGTTGATAGCTTCAAGGAGGAGTTCGCCCGGTTTGGCGTGCGATATGACCGCTGGATACGTACCACTGATCTTTATCACCAAGAAGGTGTGCAGAA
>JACCTF010000326.1 GCA_013812565.1 Pyrinomonadaceae bacterium
GCGCTATGCGAACCGCGAACAGGGACACGCCCTGCCCCTACATCAATTCCTTGTGGTTGTGCAAGTTGGTACTGTGCGAATCGCTTCATAAGCTTCGTTGCTCTGGTCCTGGTTATCCTCACTCCCAATCTTGTCCAAGTTAAAGCTTATGCCAAAAGAGAGATCCGCTACACAGATGTTCCTTCTTCATTTCATAACTTCCTCAACGAACAGCAGATCAACGAAAACAACTTCGATTCTTTCGTGGCATCGCTTAACCGAAGAACAGCGGAGCGTGAAAGGGTTGGTGAGAGCGACCACCTGATCTACTTCATCCTGCAATCCGAACGTTTTACTGAGAGGCCCAAGATCGAACCGGCATTGAGCGCCTACGAGTTTGTGCAGAACCTAAATGCACAGGAGAAGGCGCAGTACCTAAGCGAAGCGGCGCGCCTTCCGCCAGTAGAGAGACTGCCCGCATCAGTTTCTGCAAGACTGCATGACTTCATCAATCAGATCGAGAAACCGGCGGATGATGAAAGGCTCGCCTACTTCAAACTCTTTGTTCAGGAAAACAGAAAGCCGTTTCGTTCATCCTTCCAGTACCTTTACGCTCAGTACGCCCGCGCGATGCGGTTTCTTTACGAGAAAGAGTTTGTCTCACAGGGAATCACTGACCCGCGAGCCGCGACCCGCTACATAGCTTCTCTCTACCAAAACCGTGGGCATAGCACCGACACGCAGATCGAGGCTAACTTCGTCGTGTACATCTCGCTGGCCGCGCTCAAAGCCGAACTAGGATGGGCGCGTCAACTAAACAACGTTCTCATTGTTGGCCCGGGATTGGATTTCGCGCCGCGAACCGACTTGATTGATGTTATCGACCCGCAAAGTTACCAGCCTTTTGCCGTCGCCGATGCGCTGATTGATTTGAAACTTGCCGACGCCCGTCGCTTGCGAATCCATTGCATAGACATCAACGAGCGGGTGATCGGCTATCTTCGTCGCTTCCCACGGCAGAATCCCAAACGGCTCGCGCTTCTATCGGGCGTCGCGGACAGCGAGCGGCAGCCTCTTTCTCCTGAATACAAGCGTTATTTCCAAGCTCTCGGAAAACAGATCGGCACGGAGTCGCCGCTCGACGGACTGCCACGGAAGTACCGCAGTCACCTGAAGAAAACGCTGGTGGTCGGCGGGCAAGCGGCCGGTATGGTCAGCGCCGAAAAGTTGAACATCGTGACCGAGCGCGAAGATTCGTCTACCCGGTATGACTTGGTTGTGGTGACCAACGTTTTTCCTTACTTCAACTCGACCGAGTTACTACTGTCGCTTGTAAACATCGAAGCGATGATGGTCAAAGGCGGTTACCTCATCCACAATGAACCGCGGCAGATGCTGTTCTCTTTCTCCAAACTTCTCGATCTACCGATGATACATGCCAGAACCGAGTTAATCAGATCAGGCGACCCTTCGCCACTGTATGATGCGGTGTGGGTTCATCGGAAATAAACTTAAGAGTTCGGGGTTTGAGGTGCAGAGTGCGGAGTTAAAAAGCAGGGTCGCGGCCAGCAACCCCGTACTCCGAACTCAGCACTTTGAACTCCTCCGAGTTGCTAGTTTCCCGGCGGTTGTTCATGTTACTATCGGCGCGAAACAGCCGCCATTCCGAAGCAGTTCTTTCGAGTCTCTTGCGCTCGCATCCAAAGTGCTAATGCTGTTTAGACGTGTTGCGAACCTTGAAGATTGAAACGGTTAAATGCGGAGTTTCCTCGAACGCGAAAGGCACTCGGCTCTCACCTGTATTCACAGCTTTATATCACTTCTGCTTTTCTGAGGGGTTTTGATGATCGGATGGCATCGCTTATTGTTGATTGGCTTCCTACCTTGTAGTCTTGTCCTCGCATTGTGGAGTTCGCTTGAGCATAACCTTGTCGCTGTCTCGGCACAGTCCCCCGCGGCATCAACGCAGGCCGCCGCACCTTCGCAATCACAACCGCCGGAGATAAAGCCCTACGTCGAGACAATTCCGGGAACCGAAGTTAAGTTCGAGATGATCCCGATTCCGGGCGGAGCGTTTCAGATGGGAAGCCCCCAAACGGAGGCGAACCGTGGCGCGGATGAAGGACCACCACACGAAGTCACAATCCGCCCGTTCTGGATGGGCAAGACCGAAGTCACGTGGAACGAGTACGACATCTTCGCTTTCAAACAGAACATCAAGAAATCTCAAACAACACCGACCGCAGGGAAGGGGCAGCCCGTCGACGCGCTGACGCAGCCGACCCCGCCGTATGCCGATGAAACCTTCGGCCTGGGCCGCGAAGGGCAGCCCGTCATCAGCATCACTCACCATGCCGCGATGGAGTATTGCCGTTGGCTGTCCGCCAAGACCGGCAAAACATACCGCCTGCCTACCGAAGCCGAGTGGGAATACGCTGCTCGCGCCGGTACTAAAACGGCTTACTCCTTCGGCGACGAGCCTGCAAAACTGGGCGAGCATGGGTGGTTCTTAGATAACGCTGACGGCAAACCGCAGAAGGTCGGGATGAAGAAACCCAACGCCTTCGGGTTGTATGACATGCACGGCAACGTCGCCGAGTGGGTTGTGGACTACTATAGCAAAGATTTCTACGGTAAGGCCGCGGCAGGCGCGGTGAATCCTTTCTTACCACCGACAGAGAAGCGGTATCCGAACGTGGTGCGGGGCGGATCGTGGGATGATGAAGCGCCGATTTTGCGCAGTGCGGCGCGGCGCGCCTCCAATCATCAATGGAGCAAGCGCGATCCGCAACAACCGCAGAGCATCTGGTGGCACACGGAGGCGATCATGGTCGGCTTTCGCATCGTCCGCCCGCTCGAAGATCAGGACAACTTGAAGGGCTTGCGCTCGAAGGTAACGAAAGAGAGTCCTAACTATTAGACGCTCATCTTCCTCGGTACATAGCTGTGCTATGATCAAAATGATCTTGAGCGATTCGTAAGATGTGATGCCAAGTGAGGAAGTATGTCAGTTCAACTTGAGCGGCATTATTTTAATGTTAGCGAGTTCTCCCGCATGGGTGAGGTCGGTATCTTCTCAGAAGATGATCGTGTTGAACTAATCGAAGGCGAGATCGTCAAGATGAGTTCGATTGGTAGCCGTCATGCGGCATGTGTAGATCGCACAAATAAGCTGCTGAACCGTTTAGCCGGTCAAATGGTCATCATTCGAGTACAAAACCCGATCGTTCTTGATGAATACTCGGAGCCACAGCCTGACATTACGTTGCTGCGAACAAAAGCTGATTTTTACGCGCAAGCGCATCCTACTCCGGCAGACATATTGTTAGTTGTAGAAGTAGCTGACAGCACTGTCGAGTCTGACCGCAAGGTGAAGGTGCCGCTTTACGCGCGGGCGGGTATCCCGCAGACGCTCGTGGTAAACCTGCCTGCCGACCTTGATCGAGAGTTACGCCGAGCCTGTCGGCGGCGTGTACCAGAAGATACAACATGCCGGACGCGGTGAGTCTGTAGAGATCGCCGAGCTTCCTGGCCTTGCGCTTTCTGTTGATGCAATTCTTGGCGGCTGAACGGTTGAGCGCGGCATCTAACACGCGGTTTGAGCAGACTCGCTTTTAGCCCGCCGCTCAACCGCCGCGATAAAGCTTTAAACTACTGCGGACGCTGCCATCTCTTACGTCCGTCCTCGTCCACCAACTTTTTATGATCGAAGGGAGTAAAGATTCGATGACCAAAGCAGATGATGCACAACAAACGGGTTCTTCACGCCGTGACTTTCTGAAGACTTCGACCGCTGCTGCGGTCGGGACGACGCTCGCGGCTTCCATGAACTTTATTCCGGGCGCGTATGCCCAGGGCAGCGATGAAATCCGCGTCGGCGTGATCGGCTGCGGCGGACGCGGCTCCGGCGCAATCCGCAACATTTTGGACGCCGACAAAGGCGTCAAGATCGTTGCGGTCGGTGATGCCTTCAAAGACCGGCTCGAAGGTAACTTAGGTAAAATCAAACAGAAGTATGGAGACAGAATTGACGTTCCGGCGGATCGTCAGTTCGTCGGCCTTGATGCTTACGAGAAGGTGATCGCCTCAAACGCCAACTACATCATTCTCGCCACCCCGCCCGGCTTCCGTCCGCAACACCTCAAAGCCGCCATCGCCGCCGGCAAAAATATCTTCACTGAAAAACCCGTCGCCGTTGATGGCCCCGGCATACGCACGGTGATGGCCGCTTACGAAGAAGCAAAGACCAAAGGACTCGCCATCGCCGCCGGCACGCAGCGGCGTCACCAAGCCGGGTATATCGAAACGATGAAGCAGGTTCATGACGGCGCAATCGGTGACATCGTCGCCGCGCGCTGCTACTGGAATCAGGGAGGTTTGTGGAAGAACGACCGTCAAGCATCGTGGAGCGACCTCGAATGGCAGATGCGCAACTGGCTCTACTTCACCTGGCTCTCCGGCGATCACATCACTGAGCAGCACGTTCACAACCTCGATGTGATTAACTGGGCGATGAAAGGCCATCCCACACGGGCCGTCGGCATGGGTGGCCGTCAGGCGAGAACCGATGCCGCCTACGGTCACATCTATGATCACTTCACCGTGGATTACGAGTACGAGAACGGCATGCACCTGCTGAGCATGTGCCGCCAGATCGACGGCACACACAAGGATGTCTCCGAGGCGCTGACCGGCAACAAAGGTAAAGTCTCGTTCAAGAACGGCTACACCATCACCGGCGAGAAAACCTGGCGCTACCCGCGCGACAAGGACGACACCGATCCGTACGTGCAGGAGCACATCGATTTGATTGCGAGCATCCGCGCCGCTAAGCCGATCAACGAACTCAAGCAAGTCGCGGAAAGCACGCTGACCGCGATCATGGGACGCATGTCGTCTTATACGGGTCAGGAAGTCACTTGGGAACAGGCGCTTAACTCCAAAGAAAGCATCGTTCCTGAGAAACTCGCTTTTGGTCCAATGCCTGTGCCGCCTGTCGCGATACCAGGGAAGACCGAACTCGTTTAATAGAACTCTTGGGCGAGGGGGGCGAACTTTTCCTTCGCCCGTACGCAAGGACTGTAGGGGCAGGGGTTGTCCCTGCCCGTGGTGCGAGAAGCCGGGGCAGGGACAACC
>JACCTF010000329.1 GCA_013812565.1 Pyrinomonadaceae bacterium
GGACAATGCTTTGCTCGATGAGGATCTCGGCACGAACTTCGGTAAGGATGAAAACGGCGGTACCCGAAGCGCCAGATGCCAAGCGGGTGCGCCCCGTGCTGGACGATATGAGGTCGAAGTTGCCGAGTCCGCCGCCCGGCCCGGCGTCAGCCCTCCAGCCACCGGTCGCCGTCGAGCTCTCGAGGTCTTCAGGCAGGATGTGCGGCACCGAGTTGAAGCCGATGCCGTTGAGGTAAGTGTTGGTGGTCGAGGTGTTCTTGTAAGTGACAGTCAGCACGTTGTGGTTCAAGCTGAAGGTCGCGGTTGCCGCTCCGGCGGCACCGAAGCTGGAGGTATAGGTTTGGGTTTGAGATTGTCCTTGGCGCAAAGTGACACTCTGAGCGTGAGCAGAGGTGATGCTGCCGAGGACGCAGAAAGTGATTGCTGCAAGCGCGAGAACGAAGGTTTGACACGTGATGTGGTGATGGGTCATGGGTGCTCCTGTTGAGGTTTGGTGTTTATGAAGTGAGGCAGGCGAGGAGAGGGACAACGTCAATGAATTTTTCCGCAGCAAGCTACGGGACTTGTACCTGCGGTGATTAAACATTGTATAACAGCGTGTTGTCAACTAATTTGTTAGGCTAGTGGGAAAACGGATGTTTGCCGCTTCCGCTTCCTCGTAGTCCGTAAGGAGATTACGTGAAGGGAAGGAGATGACGTGAAGGGGCGCGGCGTGTGAGGCATATCGCGCTTGTGCTTTATAGGTGACACTTCTGAGCAAATGCCCCTCCCATCAAATTGAACAGCCTCCATCACCTTGACCGGTCATGTTGCCCCTTCTCTGCCGCACCCCCTCAGACGCGGCGCTCTGCTCGTGCTTCTAAGTTCAAGCGTCTTCACGCTTTCTGCCATCGAGCGTGGGCACGATTCATCTGGCACACGCCTTGTCATACAGACCAGTGAGCAGATGCAAGCGCTCACCCGCTTCACGGACTCTCCGCACAGAGTCCAACATCTGTGCAAATCCTCATAGATCAGTCGTCCCTCTTGCCGCCTCAGTGCGCTGTGACTAACCCTGCTCCTCACCCGCGGGTTAGTCCACACTCCTGCACTTCTCCATTCACCCCTTTGTGTTAACAGATCAGTCGCGGCAACAGGAGGTCATATGAAGCTATCCCCTATCAACATCAGCGAGCAGCCTCACTTCGTCACGGATCCGGCGTGGATTGTGTTCGACAAGGACAGGCGACAGTGCCCGGCGGAAATGTACACGCGGCCTCTGACGGACACGGAAGCCATCGCCGTCGAGGTGGCGACGATCCGTGAGAGCACGCGGCACAGACGCTGGCCGAGAGAGGTTGTCGCCACCTTTTTGAGCGCCGAAGTAGATGGGCGGAACCGACGGGAGGTCAGATGAAGCTATTTGCCATGAACATCATCGAGCACCTGGACTTCGCCGCGGATGATGCTTGTGCTTGGCGATGGACCGATGTTGGATGCACCGATTCGATGCGTGCCACGGCTTCGTAACCGAGACCTTCCATGACCTGATGCACAGCGTGTTGCAGCTTCTGCTCTGGGGTTTTCAGGTTATAGAAAGCCGTGGCATATCGCTGTACCGGGTAGGGGGTTGAGCCGGTTCCATAGCAGAAACAGCTTGCCTCTTACCCTTCAATAATTTCAAAGATCAGCTACGGAGTACCCGAGCATTCTACCCGCTGCAAAAATTCTTCGCCCGAACAGACCAATTTCATTTGACATCAAACGCGAAATCTTGCTATGTAGAACAGCGTTTCACATTGTGAACATCGAGAGGTCAGAAACCGGAGATGTCAACTGAGATCAAAGAATCTCTATACCAGGTGCAGGTGCTTGATCGAGCCTTGGGCATTCTGGACGTTCTATCAAGCGAAGGCTCAGAGTTGGCTCCGGCCGAACTCTCAAAGCGGCTTGATCTACACAAGAGCACTACTCATCGCTTGCTGATGGTGTTGGAGCGCCATCGATTAATCGAGAAGAGTCTACAGACGGGTAAGTATCGCTTAGGATTGAAGCTGTTCGAGTTGGGAAGTAAAGCGGTAGCGCAACTTGACTTGTCTGAACAGGCCCACACCTACCTTGAACGCCTTGTTCGCGAGACGGGCGAGACCGCTCATCTTTGCATTGTGGATGCGGGCGAAACGCTTTCATTGACGAACGTAGAAAGCACCCGCACGATTCGAACTCCTGTTACCGTCGGCCGCAGAACTCCGGTTCATTGCACCGCTGTCGGTAAAGCCGTGCTCGCCTTTATGGATGAATATGAGCTTAAGGCGCTTATCAAGAAGCAAGGATTGAAGGCTTGCACTCCGAACACCATTACAACATTAGCCGGATTGAAAGCCGAATTGCAGCTTGTCCGCAAGCGTGGCTACGCGGTGGACAACGAGGAGATCGAGGAAGAGCTAAAGTGCATCGGCGCGCCGGTTAGAAATTATTCGGGCAAGGTTATCGCCGCGATAAGTATTGCCGGACCGGCTTACCGGTTGCCCGACGATAAAATCCCGGTGGTGGCGCGTTCGGTCGTCGAAGCCGCGAACGAACTCTCACTCGAACTCGGTTATCAAACGGCGAGAGACCCTCAAGCGCTCGTCGGTTAAGCGAATTTCAGTTGGTAGAACTCATCTCGCTAGTTTTTGTACTGCTCGGTTGGTATTAATTTAGCCAGGAATCGGGCGCGCTTCTCACAGTACGCGGGCTTTACTGAAGAACGTAAGTAGCGGGGTACATGAAGGCGGTTTGTTTGTTTTCAAACGAAACCAAGGACTATTACCGATGCTTTCCCGTTTCAACTTTCTCTACCCTGTCTCTCTTTTATGTCTGCTATTAACTGTTCCTCTCCTTTATGCGCAGTCCGGGACAGCGACAATTACAGGGGAGATTACTGACAAAGCAGGAGCCGGGCAGCACGGCTCTTCAGCTTCAACCCCGTCGCAAGCTGTTGGCAAAAGTCGAGTCTCGCCGGTCAAGCTAATTTATCCCAACGGACTCGCGCTTGATTCGGAAGGCAATTTGTATATCTCTGACACGGGGACGCATCGCATCCTAAAACTTGATCGTCAGAATCGCCTGACTGTGGTCGCCGGAACGGGCGAGGGCGGATTCAGCGGCGACGGGGCGGCGGCGGTCGCTGCCCGAATCTTCGCGCCGCACGATCTGGCTTTTGATTCGGAAGGCAATCTCCTGATCGCCGACACTTTCAACCATCGCATCCGCCGCATCGACCGCCAGGGAGTGATTACCACCGTCGCTGGCAGCGGCGAAGCCAAACATTCCGGCGATAACGGCCCGGCGCTGAAAGCCTCGCTCAACAGTCCGCAAGGGATCGCGGTTGACTCGAAAGGGAACATTCTGATCGCCGACACACATAATTACGTTGTGCGGCGTGTGGATCGGGGCGGGGTGATACAAACTTTTGCCGGATCGGAACCGGGTTTCGGCGGCGACAAGGGTTTGGCAAACAAGGCGCAGATGAGCCTGCCGATGGCGGTGGCCGTCGCGCCCGACGGTCTCGTCTTTATCAGCGACGCGGGCAACAGCCGCATCCGGCGCGTCGACCTTGACGGAAAGATTCAGACGCTAATCGGCTACGGCCCTGGCGAAGGGGTTTATGGCGCGGGCTTCGCGGGTGACGATGGTCCGGCGGAGAAAGCGAAGATTTTTTCCGCCACTGACATTGAGATTGACCAAGCAGGCAATCTATACATCTCGGACAGCGGCAACAATCGCATTCGCGTGGTCCGAAACAACATCATTACGACCATTGCCGGATCAGGACAATCTGGCTTCAGTGGCGATCTGGGGAAAGCACCCGCGGCCGAACTGAACACACCGCAGAAG
>JACCTF010000391.1 GCA_013812565.1 Pyrinomonadaceae bacterium
AAGGTAAGTGGCGCATTATAAATCATACCAAGTTGGAGCAGCACATCTACTAACCGATATTGTCTTCAGTTCATCGTGTTCAACTCTTGCCTCATCTATCCAAGCCGATAGGCAGCCTATCTGATTAGATAGGCTGCCGCCTTCTGCCACAACACATCTGCTCTTCATCAAAGTCCTTGTGCTCAAGAGTATCTTCATCTTCCTCAACCACTTCCGCACATCATGACCAACCTTAATGCTCCCGCACAAAGCCAGGCACACAACTCGCACTCACTGATAGCAACTCCGCAACTGCTCACGGGTGAGAGCCGAAGGCAGTTCAAGCGGATGATGCAGCGAAGGGCATGCACGCCTCCACTGCCCCGAAGTACAACCCAACGAGCCGGCTACTATGACCGGTGCCCACGACAGGGCAGAAGGAGATGATATGAAGCAACAAGGTTTGAGGATTTTCGCAATGTTGGCTTTCTATGCCATGCTGGCAGCAGCGCCTGCTAACGCACAGTCTCAGGCTGATATCCCATTCGACTTCCAGATCAGCAATGAAAAGATTCCGGCTGGCCAGTACACGGTTACGCGCTCTAATCAAAACTCTGGGACAACGGTACTGTTACTCCGCAACGCAGATGGCCGCGGAATTGAGATGTTCGTGCCGATGAGTGTTCAGGCGAGAGAGTCACAGGATCAAGGTAAGCTCGTGTTCCACAAGTATGGTGACCAGTACTTTCTATACCAAGTATGGGAGGCTGGAACCAATGCTGGCCACGAACTACGTAAGTCTCGCCGCGAGCGGGCAGTGGAGCGTGAGTTGGCGAAGGCGCATCGTACTGCGCAGCGCGAGACAGTAGCGCTCATCCTCCACCGACGATGAACAAACGCTTTGCATCATCCTTCGAGCTGAAAAGGCTGGAAGGTTGAAAAAGGAGCATCCTGAGTAGCGAGGACACAGGATGCTCCTTTGTTAGTCTTTAAGAACGCTCTTTGTTTTGGGCGCTCACCAAGCGTTAAAATGTGATGTAACCAAACGGATGCTGAAGTATCAATCAGTGTGTGAGTGCGGAAAAGCCACCTTGCTATGCGCACGGCAACAAGCAGAACGAACCAGAGCGACACCGCCGCACTGATGAGGTGCCGAGAAAGGTGACGTGGTCACAGGGAATTGAATGTCTCCTGTGTGGTGGTAGAAATCGCCGTTCTTCCCGCTAACACACGGATGCTCAACCTCGTAATTCATGGCGCAGTTCCGCGGACGCCCGTGATGCGCCCGTTTTGCACGCGGATAAACGTGGGAAGCCAGAGAACACCTAACAGTGAGCGCAACGAATCGGAACTTTCAACCAATCGCGCGCGGATCAATCGATGCTTCTTCCCCCATGCCCGCGCATCGCCATCGACGAGGACGACGGTGCGTGGAGAGTCGTTGATCCGCGCCGCGGCACGCTCACAATCACCACAACCCGGACGCACAACCACAAGCGTCCACATACCCTTCGTCAGACCGAGGCTTTGCAAAGCACGTGAATGTTTGTCCGCCGAGGTGTAAAGCATTTCCTGCGGCGGACGCCACTCCGAACCCTGCGCGTATGCGACAGAACTTAAGGCGATGAGAAGAATGATCGTTTTCATTGCTTCGCTTTACTGTGCCGCCGCACACTCCCAATCTGCGCTTTGACTTCTTTCTCTACCGCCTGTTCGCAAAAGTCTTCAGGACTGTCGTAACCGAGGACAAGCGCGACGGACTCAATTGCCCGTGCTGCTTCAGGGGTAAAGCTGAGCGTAAACTTTAGCTTGCGCTCTTTGTTTACCTGATTATGCGTGACGGCTTTTACGCTGCCGTTCGATCTGTCAACCGCTGCTTCCGCTGTACTCATCTGTGTTCTCCTTTAGAGTCCACCACAGGGCGCGCCCTGACAGTTTCCCTCGACGCGTCCTGCACTGAACTCCGCTTGCTGCCTATGGATCCATGAGCGGTAATCGCGCTCACCGACCGTTGATGGCATCACGGCGAAATGCGGCCAGTCCGCGGTGCCATGCCGCCACTCGAACATCTTAAAGATAGAAACGATCTGCACTCGGTCGCTTCTCGCGCGAAGGCTTGCTACGTCAAGGGCGGCCCCGGCTTCGTGGGCGCTGGTGCCC
>JACCTF010000410.1 GCA_013812565.1 Pyrinomonadaceae bacterium
ACCATGTTCTTTTCGCTTATATTTGAAATTCCCTCGTTCAGAGTTTACGCTTTAGCGTGCTTCTTTCCTTCGCCGGAAACAACCTAAAGGTTGGACTCTAAACCTATAGAGCGCGGTGACCAAATTATCAATTTTGCATTTCAACGCTCTGCCGCATCAGGTCGCTCGATAAGCGGCGGGGCGGGTGGCGGAAACTCCACATCCTCATACACATCTCGCAACTTCACTTCGCAGTCAAGTGAGGCAATCCGCACAACTCCTTCGAGGTCGTTGTACTCCCAATGCGTCCAGACTCCGTGTTCGTCGCGAATGTAATGCGTCGCGTGCGCTCGGTGCTGTGCGACGAGCACATACTCGGCGAAACTTTCGATTGATTTGTAATGCGTGAACTTGTCGCTCCGGTCGTAAACTTCGGTCGAACGCGATAAGACTTCGACGATCAGCGACGGATTGATGAGCGCATCAACGCCGCCGATCCGCTCGAAGCGCGGCGCGTTGCACAGTGCCGTCAGATCAGGGTAGCGATACGGTGGCTGGCTCGGCACTTTGACGCGCAGGTTGGAAGGATAGACACGACATGGCCGCCCCTGTAGTGCGGTTCGTAGTGCGACGAGGAAGTTAGCGATGATTTGTTCGTGATCGCGGCTTCCACCGCTCATGTTAAATACCTCGCCATCGAAGTATTCGTACTTTTCTTCCGAAGCGAGTTCAAGTGCGAAGTATTCCTCCAAAGTATAGCGGCGTCGTGCTTGCTTTGACATATTCGTCTCCTCCAATCGAGTCGCGCTAATCGTCCCCGCCTTATTTTTCACTCACGAGATTTCCATCCAAACGCACAGCGTCGCTTTCACGTTGATTCAGGCCTTCTCTAGCCCGGCATACTTTTCAATCAATTTCTTCTGGCCGAAACCTGGGAAGCTGACGGTAAGCTTCGCTGAATCCCCTGTGCCTTCACGCCTGAGCACCAGGCCGCGTCCATACTTCGGATGACGAACGTGCGACCCCGGAGTGAAATCGCCGTTTGCGGCAGCGGACGCGGTGTCCGCGGATTCGGCGCGCCGCTTCGTTGTGGGTTTCGGGGACGGCAGCGAACTCGCGCTGGAAGGATTTACCTGATTAGTTCGGTGGCGGAAAAACTCGGCGATGGATTCAACGCTGTCATATGTCTTACCGGCAAATCTTTGTTCGCCCGTTGTCTCACCACGCAGAGCTTGCACAGCATGGCGGTTTTCGAGCGATGCGGAACCCCGCGCGAAGGAGAGCCATGAAACTCCGCGCGTTAAGTCTTCCATCAGTTCAAGGGGCATCTCGTTCAAAAACTGTGATGGTTCGGAAGCCAGTTCTTCGCCGTAGACGCGCCGCTTCATCGCGTGTGTCACGTAGAGAAATCTTTCAGCGCGTGTGATCGCTACATAGCAGAGTCGTCGTTCTTCCTCCAACTCCTTCGGGTCAGCGGTCGCACGCGAGTGCGGGAACAACCCGTCTTCCAGCCCGACGATGAAGACCAGCGGAAACTCCAATCCTTTGGCCGAGTGAACGGTCATCAAGGTGACCGGCGCATCGCGTTTATATTGATCAACGTCTGAGGTAAGCGCTGCGGCGTCGATAAAGTCGCGAAGGCCTTCCTCCTCCTGCGCGTCGTAATCGACAGCCGCGTTGACGAGTTCCTGAAGGTTTTCCAAACGCGCTTCCGCTTCGTCGCTGTTCTCTGTGCGCAGGGCAGTAGAGTAGCCGGTATCAAGAATCGCGGCTTTAACGACTTCCGAAGCGGGTTCGCGTCCGGCAAGACTTACCAATCCGGTGATTATCCGTTGAAAGTTCTTGAGCGCGGTGACGGTGCGCGGTGACAAATTATCACCTTGTTCGACCATGAGCCCGATGCATTCCCAATGTGAAACGCCGTAGTCGCGTGTGCGCCGTTCGATCTCTTCGAGCGTTTGTTTGCCCAGGCCGCGCGCCGGGCTGTTGATCACGCGCATGAGCGCCACGGAGTCATGCGGGTTGAGCGCGAGTTTGAGATAAGAGACAACGTCGCGCACCTCGGCGCGTTCGTAGAACGAGAAGCCGCCGACGATGTTGTAGGGAAGCCCGGAGCGACGCAGCGCTTCCTCAAAAACACGCGATTGCGCATTCGTGCGGTAGAGCACGGCCGCGCGTATCGTTTGATCAGCACGGCGATGTTCTTCAATCTTCGCGGCGATAAAACGCGCTTCCCCCTCGGCATCGGGCGCTTGGTAGTAACGTATGCGCTCGCCCGAATCATTCGCCGTCCACAAGCGTTTACCTTTACGCTCGGTATTACGTCGCACGACGCTGCCTGCCACATCGAGTATGTTCTGCGTTGAACGATAGTTCTGTTCCAGTCTGATGACCTTCGCGTTTGAATAGTGCTCTTCGAAATGGAGGATATTCGTTATGTCTGCTCCGCGAAATCGGTACACACTCTGGTCTTCGTCGCCCACGACGCAGATGTTCTGCTGACGCTCGGTGAGTAAACGAATCAGCGCAAACTGAAGGCTGTTAGTATCTTGATACTCGTCGATGAGGACGTAGCGGAAGCGGTCGTTGTAGCGTTCGCGCACTTGGGCGTCTTTGCGCAGTAGGCGCACGGTTTGGATCAGCAGGTCGTCGAAGTCAAGCGCGTTGTTGTTCCGCAGGCGCTCTTCGTAGAGACGAAAGACGCGCGCGGTCGCGGCACGCTTTTCGTCGTGGGCTTCAACGCTCCCCGCGTAGGATTCAGCATCAAGGCCGCTGTTCTTGGCACGGCTGATCGCGCTTTGCACGGGGCGCGGCCCCAACCTCTGATCGTCATAACCGAGGTCACGTATCGCCGCTTTCACCAACCGCGTAGAGTCGTCTTGATCATAGATGGTAAAGGAACGTGTATAGCCTTCCTGAAGCGCTTCAATGTCACGGCGCAGGATGCGCACGCACAAGCTATGGAAGGTTGAAACAAGCGGCGCGCTCTGTAATCTTGAACCGCTCAATAGTTTCTCGACGCGCTCGCGCATCTCAGCCGCGGCTTTGTTCGTGAAGGTGACGGCGAGAATGTTTGCCGGCGCGACCGCCCGCTCCATAATGAGATAGGCGATGCGGTGCGCAATGACGCGCGTCTTGCCAGATCCGGCTCCGGCCAAAATCAGCAGCGGCCCTTCGGTAGCGGTGACCGCTTCGCGTTGTTGTTCGTTGAGGGATGAAAGTAGGTCCATAATAAACGAGTGACGAGTGATGAGTGACAAGTGACGAGTGACGAGTGACAAGCAAGAAATAGCTTTGATCTCATCACTTGTCACTCGTTACTGCTATTTAATCAATTTCTGAATCGTTTTAAAGTGCTTGTGATGCGCATCGCGCATGAATTCAAAGAGCGCCATTTCAATCGTCGACGGAAGTGCGCCGCTGTGCCGCAGCTTGGCAAGCGCAAGTGCTTTGTTCTCGTCGTCGCGCGCGGTGATGCAATCTGTCAGAAGGTGAACTTGGAACTGGCGCGCTAAAAGGTCATGAGCGGTTTGGTTGACGCAGATATGAGCTTCAATGCCGCAGAGAAGAACCTGTGTGGCTCCAGTGTCTTCAAGCTGCTTGATGAACTGTGGCGCGCCGCAAGAGCTAAAAGACATCTTCTCAATCGCTTCAAGTGATGACGGCAAAACTGCGCGTATCTCGTCCGCCGTGTGTCCAAGCCCTTTCGGATACTGTTCCGTGACGATGATCGGCATGCCCAAGAGTTGGGCCGCGTGAGCCATCAAAGCGATGCGCGCGGCGGTCTCCGTAAAGTCGGAGATGTGTGAGCGAAAAGCATCTTGCATATCGGTGATGACAAGCGTTGTGCGCGCCGGATCGAGCATGTTTGAATGCGGCATACAGGTCTCCCAAGCGAAGCGTCGAACGGTGACGAATTTTAATGTGTTAAAAGGGCGAATGAATTTTCATTGCGGCAGAAGCAATTAACTTATCAAGATCAAAATTAGGTACTCCGTAGCTGATCTTTGAAGTTATTGACATCATAGGGCTTAGTGATTTTGGGCGATTAGTGCGGCTCCTTTACTTCTCTGATAGGCTAAATGACTGTAAAGCAGTAGCTTATCGCAACCACC
>JACCTF010000434.1 GCA_013812565.1 Pyrinomonadaceae bacterium
ACTTACCAAAGCGGTACGCCGATCCGCTTGCAGTTCACCGGCGCGGCCAATAGCACACAGCTAGCTCAAGGCTACTTTGGGACGAATGCGTTGAGTATCGGAAACGGGGTGGGAGGTATTGCCCCGGCGTTCACGTCCAACCCGTTTTTGGGTGGCGGCAGCAAGGTGGGTGACAAGATTCTCGATCTGAGCGCCATCACCTTCCCGGGCGTCGGGCAGTCGGGGCCGAGCGTCGCGCCGTTCTACTTCCGCGGTTCTAACCGGAACAACCACGACATATCCTTCTTCAAGAACTTCAACTTCGACGCGGACGGTACGAAGCGGCTTCAGTTCCGCGCGGGATTCTTCAACATCTTTAACCAAGCGTTCCCGCGCGACATTAACCTCAACAACCCGAACGCCAGTGACATCTATCTCCAACTGAACACTGAATGCGTGAGGGAAGTAACAACCCTTAACGGCGGGCCGATTCGCAACGGCGTCGGCGGAACCGTCGACCGCATCTGTGATCCGAGCGGAGGCTTCAGGTTTACGAACGACACTAGAGATCGATTCGGAAAAGTCACCACCCAGCGCGGTCGTCGTATTGTCGAAGTGGCGTTGAAGTTCTACTTCTAACATAGCTAAACCAGTTTGATCTTCTCTCCTGGCGTAAGAGGAAAGCGGTACATTCTCTTGCGCCAGGTTTGTTTTGTGCGTTAACTAGAAGAGAGGAATTGACCAGTAGTTCAAACCTTAGACTCAGTTTGTCGCTCTAAAAATAGGGATGCTATACTTTGATCCACACAAACAAAGGAAGTTGCAGCCCATTCCACAACCATAGAGCACCAGATCAATCAACTGTCGCTTCTGAACAACTGTTCTCATGCTTGCAAGCGTTTTTCTTATCTTCGTGACTGCCGTCGTGCCTTGGCAAACCGAGACAGTGGTGCGCCAGTCAGAAGAACACTTCGCCCGGGGCGTTGCTCTTCAGCAGCGGAATGAACTACAAGGAGCGCGCGAGGCATACGAGGCGGCGCTTCGATTGGTGCCGCGCCGCGTCGATGCGCTCTCAAACCTCGGCGTCGTTCATGCCCGGCTCGGCCAGTATGAGCAAGCCATCAAGCATTACACGCAAGCGCTTGCGGTAGACGCATCGCAGCCAGCCATTCGCCTCAATCTCGGCATCGCCTTTTTCCAGATTCAACGGTTCGATCAAGCACGACGTGAACTCGCGCAGGTCGTCGCCGCCGAGCCAACGAACAATCAAGCGCGCTTGCTACACGGCCTCTGCCTTTTTCAATCTGGAAAATCCGGCGAAGCAATTACTGAACTCGAAACGGTTTACCGTGCCGAACCGGAAAACGTCTCCGCCGCGTATGCGCTCGCATCTGCTTACATCGACAACAAACAGTTGGTCAAAGGCGAAGCGTTGATCGACAGGGTTTTTAGAAGCCTCGGGTCGGCTGAAGCGCATTTGATTATGGGGGCTTTCAACGCTGCCAATAAGAATCACAAACAAGCAATTGAGGAGTTGACGCAGGCCAAGCAGCTCAATCCAAAGATTCCGACCGTTAGTTCGCAGCTCGGCACCGCTTACCTATGGATGGGAGACCGCGACCGAGCGATGAAAGAGTTTCAGGAGGAGCTGGCGGTCAACCCGCGCGACTATGTGGCGAACCTCCGCCTCGGGTGGCTCTACCGTGAGGATGGACGTTTGGACGAAGCGGCTGTTCTATTGAAGCGAACGCTTGATCTCCGGCCCAGTGAGGTCGGCGCTTTGTTCCAGTTATCGCAGGTCTTTCTGGCAAAGGGGGAGACGCAAGAGGCGGTCAGTCTGTTGGAGCGCGTCGTGAAGGAAGCGCCTGACTACTCAGCCGCTCATGTCCTGCTCGCTCGGTTGTATTACAAGCTGAAACGCCCGCAGGACGCGGAACGTGAGCGAGCGATTATTGAGCGACTTAATGCTGAACAGCAGAAGAAGCAGCCGACAGCTGAGGAGCAAAAGGCAAAGGCGCAATCCGTCGAGCCTGATTAATATAAAGCGTGATGACAAACAGGAAAGATATATTCAAGGTTGTTCTCGTCGTCTGCGCGGTTGTCGGCTT
>JACCTF010000840.1 GCA_013812565.1 Pyrinomonadaceae bacterium
GGCGTCAGCGGCAATTCTGTGATCGTGAAAAACATCATCGTGCCGCAGATGAGCGAAGCCGAGTTGGAAGAATCCATCGATTGGCACGCCGAAGAACATATCCCCTTTGACATCGCGGACGTAAGCCTCGACTACCAGATTGTTGACTCCACACATGATTCGTTACATGTTCTGATGGCAGCTTGCAAGCGCGACCGCATTGCTAATCTCAAGCAAGCGATCCAGCTTGCCGGAAAGCAACCCGTGATCATCGACATTGACGCCTTCGCTTTGCAGAACTGCTACGAAGCGAATTACGACATCGGCCCGGACGAGACGACCGCGCTGTTGAACATCGGCGCTTCAACGATGAACATCAACATCTTGCACGGCACAAGAAGCGTCTCGATACGTGATGTCAACTTTGGCGGCAAACAGTACACAACGCTTCTGCAAAAGGAATTGGGACTCACGTTTGAGCAGGCCGAGAGCCTAAAGCGCGGTGAGAAACTGACGGACGGCGCTGAATCGCCCTTAATCGAACCGATGCTCGAAGGTGTTTCCGAAATCCTTGCCTTAGAAATCCATAAGACTTTCGACTTCTACCGTACGACAGCCACCGTCCCCTCGGCAACGGTGCAAAAGATTTTGATCTCAGGCGGTGGTTCGAAGCTGCAAGGGCTGCATCAATTCCTGGCTGACCACTTCCAAATTCCCGTCGAACCTTTGAATCCATTCCAACGGATCGAAGCGGATGCAAAGCGTGTTGATCCTGATTACTTACGCGAGACGGGGCCGGAGATGGCCGTGGCCGTCGGTCTCGCGCTGCGAGGAGTCGAAGGATAAATGATCAAGATCAATTTATTGAATTCTGTCGGAGATCGACCCCGCGGGATGTCCGCGGTCGAAACCAAGGTTACCGATCCGCGTACGCAGACACGGCTGCTAATGTTAGCAGTCGGCGCAGTGGCGATTCTGATCATGGGCTTTGACTGGGCCAGCGCGCGCTCCGCCAACCATGCGGCGCAGGAAGAGCTGGAGAAACAGCAGCGTATCGCCGCGCAGATGGCCGCCGTCAGCCGCGAACAAAGCGAATTGGAAAAGCGGACAAAAGACATTCAACTGCGCATCGTCGCGATCCAGAAACTGCGCTCCTCACAACAGGGACCGGTCGCCGTTCTATCAGCGATCAACGAGCGTCTGCCGGCACTCGGCAATTTCCGTTTGGAGGGCATTGAGCAGAAGGCCGGAGAGCTTGTGATCCGCGGCGACTCGCAGAACGAGATGGCCGTTACCAACTTCGGGCGTAGTCTGGAGTTTTCATCAGGTCTTTTCAGCAACGTTAACATTGAGATTCAGCGCAAGACATTGGACGGAGCGGTCGTAAGCAACCAACCTCCCTCAGCAGAAGGTATGACCTCCGGGACTCCGACTTTATCGGAGACCGTGAACTTCACGATCAAGTGCCGTTACACCCCGCCGACGGCGACGGCATTGGCAGGAACTTCGGCAAGCGCGACAACCAACACTGGGGTAAACACCGTAAGCGCTCCTTCCGCCGGACAGGTTGCGGTGCAGTAGCAGCAGCGACCGCGAGCAGCTCAAGCGTTCTGTTTGTGCAGAGGAGCAAAAGCGAAGACCATGATGAAACTAAAGGATCTGCAAGCGAAACCCTGGTACTACCAGCTCGCCGTCTTCAGCGTCGGCGGGCTACTTGTTTGTGCCGCCTTCTATTACTTCATAACCAGCAACACACGCGTTGAAACCAGCGTTCTCGATGAGCAGATCACCAAACTGCAGCAGGACAACGCGGCCGCGCAGGTCGCATCGCAGCGCATCAATGAATTTCGCGCCGCTTATACTCGGTCGCAAGCCGAGTACGAAGATTTGAAAGCGTTGCTGCCGGAGCAGCGCGAACTGACAAGCGTCCTGCAAGGTTTGCAAGACCGTGCGCAGGGTCGGCTCTCGGTGCGTCGCTTCTCACCCAAGGAAGACGTGCAGCAGGACTTCTACTTTGGCAAGCCGATTGAGGTTGCCGTCTCTGGTTCCTATAACAATGTCGGCGCATTCTTTGCGCAGATGGCCGCTTTCCAGCGCATCGTCTCAATCTCAGATTTCCAGATCAGGCAGGCCACGCAGCAGGGAACGGGCCAAACCATCGACACGCAGTTTCTCTTAACCGCCTACTACGTTCCGACCGAGAGTCTTCAACCGGCCGCCCCCCCGGGTACGGCCGCCACCGCTAAGCCAATAACGCCGCCGATAACTCCCGCGCCGGCGAAGAACTAACATAATAAAGGGATCAAACCCATGAACAACGAATTCCCCGCCGAACAAATAATGAAGGGCGCCACCAAAGCTGTTCGCAACGCGATCCTAACGCTGCTTGCTATTATTTCGCTTGCGCTCTGCAGCGCAATGCTCGCCGAGGGGCAGGAAGCCAGCAGTTCTTACCGGATAGTCAATCGGGATCCGTTTGTTAAGTACAAGCCACCAATCCTGAGGCGTAAGGCCGGGACGACCGGCATCGCCGCTGCGAAGAAGGTTCCGACAGTGGTCGAGCCACCCACAGTGCAACAGCGCATTGATCGTTACAAAGCGCAAAAGCTCCAGGCGATGAACGCTCAACTGCCCGCGCCAAAGCCAACCACCGCGCTGCTCTTGAGCGAACTACAGGTGGTCGGCATCTTTCGCACTCCGCGCGGCTATGCGGCGATGGTCGAAGCGACGCCGATCAAACTTTCATACGTCGTCTATCCCGGCGAGATGTTCTATGACGGCCAGTTGGTTGCCGTCGAAGAGAACCGCTTGGTGCTGCGCCGCGAAACGAATTGGACCAGCGGACGACGCGAGATCACGGTCGAAATGAAATCTCTTCGCCAGCCGAACGCTGTGACGGATTCACTGACCACCACAACAACGACTACTACACCCAGCAACACGCCCGCCCCCGCCGCGGAATCGGTCCGCAGCAAAGAGAAAGCCTCAGCGAAGCTCTAGTGCTTTAGTTCTCAGCTTCTATTCTTTACTTTCCATGCGCTGAAAGTTTTTTGGGGCGCATGCCAGACGCTTTTCTTGTCGAGCGCGCTTGCAGTCAACCCTTCTGCCTTAAGCAGAAACCGGAAACGAACGTCGGGCATGTGACAAGCGCGACCGACCGTCCAATTTTCCACAGAGGATTGATTAACAACATGGCTTTTCAGCATTGTCTGCTTTCCGCAGCTACTTCAAAAGGCGTGCTCGCCTTTTTGCTGGTGTGTACGTCGAGCGTGTTTGCTCATGCGAGTGGAACCAAACAGTTGGGTGCCGAACGATCTTCAACAAGCGGTGATGCCCCGTCGATAAAAAACGAATCGCCGGTTGTCGCAGCGGCCCGCGACACGGAGCCTGAAGCGCCTCTGGCTATGCCTTTAGCTGTGCCTTTAGCTGCGTCGCTCGATGATCAAGGCGCTGCTCAGAGAACACGGAGGCCTGCCACCCAGCGGACAAACACCACGCCCCCCCCGACACCGCAGCCACAACCCACCGTCACCACTATTACCCCGGCTGCGCAAACCGCTATGCAAACTAATGTGCCGCAGTCGGCGCAGGGGCGGCAGTATGGTCAGACCGGCTTTGTCGGTGAACCGATCAACCTCAACGTGGTCAATGCCGACATCCGCGACATTCTCAACTACATCACCGAACAGTACGGCGTAAATTTTATAATTGATAAATCGGTTGGCCCCGCGCCTGTCACGGTGAACGTCACCGAAGTACCGTGGAACGTCGCCCTCGATGCGATCTTGCGCGCCAACCGCTTAGACATCGCCGTGACCGGCAATATCCTCCGCGTCGCGACGAGTGAAGTGATTGCTACGGAATCAAGCCTCCAGCAAGCAATTAACGACGGTCGCTTAAACAATGCGCCGCTCGTCACAGAGTTTGTTCGTCTCAACTATGCGCGCGCCAGCGGAACTCTGGCAGGAGCTGCCGGATCGAGCGGAGGCTTTGCCGGGGGCACCACCGGCGGAAGTTTCTCGGGCGGCACGGGCGGCGACTCAACGGGCGGGGGCGGCGATCAAGGCATCCTGCCAATCATTTCGCGCCGTCTCTCCAGGCGCGGCGGCGTCGAGGTTGATGGCCGCAGCAACACGCTGATCATCACCGATGTTAAAGAGAACATCGACGC
>JACCTF010000441.1 GCA_013812565.1 Pyrinomonadaceae bacterium
GCAAGTCTTTAGGGAAAGCCAACCCTTCCAAATAGATTTTGCGGGCGCGGGCGACGCGCCAGTCATCGAGCACCGCGCCGAAACCCGGACGCAAGCAGAAGCCAAACAGGTTAAGCCAGCGCGCCTCAAACTGCCGCCCCTTCTTGCGCCCCGAAGCCGTCTCAGCGAGCGCATCGCACAATTTGCGAATCGTCGCCATCGGCCATGAATCCTTGCGGTAGCCAAGCGCGTCTTCGAGCTTGCCGACGATAGTTTCGAGCGTAACAGTATCGCCTGCGAGTGTGTTGCGCGCGTCGCCGAAGACCGCGTGAATCTGCCGCACGGCTGCCTCAATCGCTTCATCAGAAACGACGGTTTGCGATGCTTCCGTTTGCGACGTTTCGCTTTCAACTTCAGCTTGCAGTGCGCGTAACTGAAACTGAAGTCGCCAGCGATGCTCGGTTACACGTGATTCGCACCACAGTTCAAGCGTGCCGACTTCGGTGTAGCGCACGTCGAGACGCACCGCGATTTCGATATGACGCGAGCGCTTCCCGTAGCGCAGCACGGTGATGAGCGGCGCGTGACGGTGCATCTCGCTTTCATCGAACGTAACTACATCGCCTTGCTTGTCGTGGCGAATCGTCGAGCTATACAAAGTGAAAGAGACGGGGCGGTTGGTGAGCACTGTAAATTCGAGGGTTCCGAGTTCAAGCGTCGTGCCTTCTTCAGTTCCGCGCGGCATCACGCAGACGGCTTGCACTTCATTCTTCGCCTGCTGCACGCCCCGGCCTGCACGCCGATGTAGTACCCGCGTGCGCTGCCGCCGCTGATGCGCATGCCCTCGCCCAGACGGACTTGAGCATAATAGGCCGCGCCGACAGCCACCGCGCTCTCAGGGTGCTCATTCACAATCACCTTTGGCCGCCAACGTTTTCCTTTCTCGCGAAACCAATGGGCGACTGCTTCAACAACCCGCTCGCGTGTGATGTCCGGAGCGAAGAAGCCGCCGTTGAACAGAATCGCATCGGGGCGAATGAGATGAGCTGCTGGTTGTGATGTTTGTCCTGCGATTTGCTCTGCGACTCGCTGCTCCGCTCGTTCGCCTTCTCCTTGGTCCGAATGCATTGCGGTCGCGGCTTGCGCGAGAAACTGGGCCAGATGTTTGGTGATCGCCGGTTCGCTCGCGTATGGCAGGCCAAGTTCACGCAAGGCGATACGCCGGTCGCGCGCCGGTAAGTCGTCGGGAGCAGTGACGGGGAGGAATCCTTCGACAAGTGTTTCCACCACTTCTTCGCGAGTCAGTTCTGTTGCGAGAGCATTGCCAATAACTGCGCGGCCGCTGCCGAGCAACGTGATGGGGACGCGATCGATTGTTAGATCGCTTAGCAATCTCTCTTTGGCCGCGCAACACTGTCGTTGCAGCGCGTTACGCTGGCGAAGCGTCAGATGCGCGCTTGCGAGTTTCGCTTCGAGACGACGCACAAGCGCCAAATCAACATTGTCGCCGCCGAGCAGCAGATGCTCACCCGTCGCCGTGCGCTCGAAACGAACTTCTCTTTCGATGATGCGAACGCGAATCAAACTGAAGTCGCTCGTTCCGCCTCCGACATCACAGATCAATACCAACTGATTGTCTTTGAGTTGACGCTTCAACTCATGCCGATGCGCGACGATCCAGGCGTAGAACGCCGCGAGCGGCTCTTCAAGCAATGTGAGATTTTCAATCCCAGCATCGCGTGCCGCCTCGACCGTCAATTCGCGCGCTTCCTCATCGAACGAAGCGGGCACCGTGAGGACAATCTCTTGTCGCTCGAAACGCAACTCGTCTGCGTCCTCTCGCCCGGCAGCGAACCGATAATTCCACGCATCGCGCAGGTGCGCGAGGTAGCGCGCCGAGGCTTCGACAGGCGAGCACGCCTGCTCTACATTACTCGCACCCCAGGGTAAAATTTTAGCAGTGCGATCAACTGACGCGAGTGAAAGCCAGGACTTCGCCGAAGACACTTGCCTCCCCGGCACAAGCGCACCCTGCTCGCGCGCCAGCACACCAGCAACAGGGTTCGGGCGCGCGTCCCACGGCAGGCTCAGGTTGTCGTGGGCAAGCTCATGCGGATCTACAAAGTAAAGAAACGACGGCAGCGCCGGAAGCGCGCGAACCTCTCCCTCAACGACGAGTTGCGGCACTTCAAACACGCAGATAAGGGGAGCATCATTTGCCGCGGCGGGTTCTTGAGTATCGACGTAGGCAAGCGCTGAATTAGTAGTGCCCAGGTCGATTCCCACAAGGTAGCTGCTTCGTGCTTGCATAGAAAATAAGTCCGAAGTCCGAAGTCGTAAGTCCGAAGTCAAAGCGGCCTAGAACGACTTTGAATGAATGTGCCC
>JACCTF010000505.1 GCA_013812565.1 Pyrinomonadaceae bacterium
CGCAGGGCGGATTGACGTTCTCGCCCAAAGCGCTCGCTCCGAATGCTCAAAAATTTAGTCCGGCGGCTAACTTCAAACAAGCCTTTAGCGGCAACAGCGTAGTTGAACTCGGGAAGGGTATCTTAAAGCTTAGTGCGATTAGCATTATCTGTGGCGGAACGCTTATGAGTGCCGTAAGCGAAGCGCCCACGTTGATCGGCGCGCCTGCCACGCACACGTTCGTTGCCGTCGGTCACTTAGCCTATTCTCTCGGCTTGCAAGCCGGGGGCGCACTCATCTGTATGCTTGTGTTGGATTACGGCTACGGGTGGTACAAACATGAAAAGTCTCTGCGCATGACGAAGCAGGAGGTGAAAGACGAATATAAGCAGCAGGAAGGCGATCCGTACATGAAAGGCAAACGGCGGAACGCCGCGCGTGCCCTCACGCAGCAGCGAATCTCCGTTGAAGTTCCACGCGCTGATGTCGTTGTTACAAACCCGACGCACTTTGCCGTCGCGCTACGCTATAATCACGAACGCGATGCGGTGCCGGTAGTCGTCGCCAAGGGAGCGGATCACTTAGCACTGCGCATCCGCGAAATAGCCCGCGCCCACGACGTTATGGTAATAGAAAATCCCCCACTGGCGCGCACTCTTTATCTCACCATTGAACCGGGCCGCGCGATACCGGCCGAGTTATTTCGCGCCGTTGCCGAGCTCCTTGCCTACGTCTACCAGAAACGCACACGGGCGGCGGGTGCCTAGGCGCTTTGATCCAGGAAGGCATTTTTAGTTTACAGTTAAGAAGGGTGATTCACAGTGCAGGCCTTTATCGCCAGACAGCCGATCTTCGACCGCAACCAGCGAGTCTACGCCTACGAACTGCTTTTTCGTTCCAGCTTAGAAAACGTTTTCAGCAACCCTGACGTCGATCACGCCTCCTCTAAAACCATTGCAGATAGTTTTTTTCTACTCGGGTTCGAGAACATCACGCAAGGGAAGAAGGCTTTTGTCAATGTCACGCGCGAAGTCCTGCTTAGAGATTACATCAGTCTTCTTCCCAAGGAACTAACGGTTGTCGAATTATTGGAAAGCGTGGAGCCGGACGCGGAAGTGATTGCCGCGTGCAGGTTGTTGAAGGCGAAAGGTTATCTCTTGGCGCTCGACGATTTTGTTTACCATGAAGGATTTGATCCGCTGATAGCCTTGGTTGATATTATCAAGGTGGATTTTCTCGCCACGGACCTCGAAGAGCAGCAATCGTTGATCGAGCGCCTCGCTTGCCCGGGACTCAGTTTTCTGGCTGAGAAAGTCGAAACACGCGAAGTTTTCCAACAAGCGCTGGAGATGGGCTATGCTTATTTTCAAGGCTATTTCTTTAGCCGACCCGAGGTTGTGACGGGACGCGATGTTCCGGGTTTTAAACTTCATTACCTTCAGATTCTTCAAGAGATACACCAGCCCGAACTTAACTTCAAACAGCTTGTGGAAATTATCAAGCGTGACATGTCACTGTCCTACAAGCTGCTGCGTTACATCAATTCGGCTTACTTTGGTCGAAGAACTCAGGTTACTTCGATAAAACAAGCACTGGCGTTGTTAGGAGAGAAGGAAGTCAAAAAGTGGGCTACGCTGATCGTCTTAGTTAGTATGGCGCAGGACAAACCCGAGGAACTGGTGATCCAAGCAATTGTTAGAGCTAAGCTCTGCGAGTCGCTGGCGGCAAGCGCGGGACTGGCACACCGCGTTGAAGACCTTTTCATCATGGGAATGTTTTCGCTGATTGACGCTATTCTGGATCGTGAACTGGCTGAGATTTTGAACGACCTGCCGATTGCGGGCGACATCAAAGCGGCTCTCCTAGACGGCAACAATAGTTTGCATAACGTCTACCAATACGTTTTGGCTTACGAAGATGCCGATTGGGAGCAGCTATCTATGCATGCATCAAAACTCGGTACGGACGAAAACCTGCTTCCCCAACTCTACATAGATGCCATCAACTGGGCTAGTCAAAGCCTCAGCACCGGAGTGCTAACTTAATAAAGAACCAACCCGCCGGAATCCTTCAGATGCGGCAACTCCGCACCAGTTTCCGAGCCTGCACGCCTTAACCGGAGATAACTTACAATGAAGGTAGTGGCTCAATCAGGGGCAAAGGCAACAGCCCGCGCGGAAGCCATGGCGCATGCGACCCGCCTTCCCTCACGCTCGCGCATTCTGCCCCTCACGCGACTGAATACCCGAAGACGATCAAGACGGTTTTCGAGACTGTTTAGCGGATTGTGCAAGCTCACGCGCACGCGGCAGCACTTCTATCGCGCGATTGATCTGCGGATCATCCATATTGAAAATCCGCAGTGCAGTGACCGTGCCGTAGCTTGCCGTGGCGAGGTCATACCGCAGCTGTCGCTCGATGAAGCGGCGCTCGCGGTCGAGGTATGCGGCTGAAAGCTTATATGCCGGTTTGCTTGCAACGAATTCCTTAAAGGATTTGTACAAGTGGTCGCTCACGGGAAAATCAGTCGCTTTGAGATCGTACCCATACTCCATCACGCGCGGCAGGTCGTAGTCTGCAAAGCCCTTGATGCGTTTGGCGGCAAGCTCAAGCGTGAAGGCGAAGACGGGATGAAACAGACGCGCTTGCGCGGCACTGACGACGGGGCGTGGCTGGACGGTTTCATCCGGCGTAATACCGCCCCCGCCATAGACGACGCGGCCTGTATCTGTGCGGCTCACGGGTTTGTTTGATTGCACTTGCGGCCGCTCAGGATCATCTTTCTGCGAAAGCAACCCGCCGCGCGTGTAGTAATTGTATAAACCACCGTCTCCGTAGTCGCGCTGAATCAAGCGGCCGGAAGGCGTGTAGTATTTGGCAACGGTGAGCGCGAGTCCTGCTCCATACTGGAGCGGCACTACGGCTTGCACAAGACCTTTGCCGAAAGTAGTTTCGCCAACGATCAAGGCACGGTCATGATCCTGCATCGCACCGGCAACGATCTCTGAGGCCGAGGCGCTGCCGCCATTGACGAGCACGACCAGCGGCGTGGTGTCGGGCGTGTCGTTACCGGATTTGTACTGCGTCGCACCATCCCGCCTGCGTCCCTTCTGGTTGAGAATCATTTGACCTTTCGGCAAAAACTGCTCAGCCACACGGATCGCTTGATCGAGCAAGCCGCCGGGATTGTCGCGTAGGTCAAGCACAAGCGAAGTCATGCCTTGTGCGCGCAATTTCTCTAAGGCACTTCGTAGTTCGTCGCCGGTCGTGTAGTTGAATCCGCGAAGCCGCAGATCAACGTAGCCGGTGCCTGGTCGCAGCATATACGCATCGGCGATTGAAGGCTGCGAGACGGCATCGCGGGTGATCTCGAAGGTTTCGACCTGCCCGGTCGCAAGCCTTTCGACTGTTACCTTGACCTTTGTTCCGCGCGGTCCGCGAAGATGCTTGCTCACTTCTTCAAAAGATTTGCCGCGCATGCTCTGCCCGTCCGCATCAACGATGTGATCACCAAAGCGTAATCCGGCCTGGTGCGCCGGGGAGTTTTTGAAGGTCGCACGGATATATGTCTCGACCTTCTCTCCTTCCCTGAGACTGCCGACGGCCGCCCCAATGCCGTAATACTCTGAACGTCGTTCGGCACGCATCTCATCAAACTCACGGCTGTCATAATAGTTCGAGTGTGGATCGAGGGCGCGCAGCATGCCGTTGATCGCCCCTTTGAATGTGCGGTTGTAGTCAAGCCTGCGGCCATCGACATAATTGTCTTCGATGATCGTCAATGCCTCGGCAAGCTCACGCTCGATGTCAGCAGTGCCGGAAGGCGTGTGCGGCGGAGCGACGCGGCTGGCGCTCGAACTCTCAGGAGCGGAGTCGTGTGGAGATCGTGTTTCTGTGTTCTTCTGTCCATGTGCGAAGGTGGAAAAGGCAAGGACACTTGCGAGCGCCCACCTGCTGAGGAATAAAAAGCTGTTAGTCATGCGGCGTGCCTCCTAATAGATCATTTCTAACTTGCTGCCTGAGATGTGGCTGCCTGAGATTTGAAAGCCTCGCTTTAATGGTTCTCACCGATCAGTGTGGTTCTTCATTTAACGGAACTTCAAACCACACCGTAGCCAAGGGCGGCAGAACAAGCGAAGCCGAGTAGGGCTGCCCGTGCCAAGACACAGGCTCGGCCGTCTTAGATCCACCGTTTCCCACATTGCTTCCGCCATAAACGCTCGCGTCCGTGTTCAGCACTTCACGATACTTGCCCTGCTTCGGCAACCCGACGCGGTATCCCTGCCTTACCACTGGTGTGAAGTTGCATACGCACACAACCTGCCGCTTCGTTGATGGCGCAGTACGCATAAAGGCAAAGACGCTCTCGTCACCATTATTGGCATCAATCCATTGGAAGCCCGCCGGTTCAGAGTCCATTTCCCACAGAGCCGGTTCTGCGCGGTAGAGACGGTTAATGTCGCGCATCAAATTCTGCAAACCGCGGTGGTCCGCTCCATCAAGCAAATGCCAATCGAGGCTATGATCAAAACGCCACTCGCTCCACTGCCCGAACTCGCCGCCCATGAACAGCAACTTCTTTCCCGGATGCGCCCACATATAAGCGTAGAGGGCGCGCAGGTTGGCGAACTTCTGCCAGCGGTCGCCCGGCATTTTGTCGATCAGTGAACCCTTGCCGTGAACCACTTCGTCATGAGACAGCGGAAGGATGAAGTTCTCCGTCCAGGCGTACAACAAGCCGAAGGTCAACTTGTTGTGATGGAAGCGTCGATGAATCGGGTCTTTCGAGAAGTATTCCAAAGTATCATGCATCCATCCCATGTTCCATTTATAGCCGAAGCCAAGTCCGCCGGTGTAAGTCGGACGGCTCACGCCACCCCACGCGGTTGATTCCTCGGCGATCATCAAAACTCCCGGATAACTCCCATGCACAACTTCGTTGAGTTCTCGCAACAAGGAGATCGCTTCAAGGTTCTCGCGTCCGCCATGTTTATTGGGAATCCACTCTCCCTCACTTCGGCTGTAGTCTAGATAGAGCATCGAGGCGACGGCATCCAGTCGCAAGCCGTCGATGTGATACTCCTCAAGCCAGTAGAGGGCGTTGGCGAGCAGAAAATTACGCACCTCGTTCCGGCCGTAATTGAAGATGTAGGTTCCCCAGTCGGGATGCTCACCAAGGCGTGAATCGAGGTGCTCATAGAGAGCTGTCCCATCAAAGCGCCCAAGCGCCCAAGCGTCTTTTGGAAAGTGTGCGGGAACCCAGTCCAGAATGACGCCGATGCCGCGCTGGTGCAGGTAGTCTACTAAGAACCGGAAATCGTCAGGGCTTCCGTAACGCGCCGTCGGCGCGTAGTAAGAAGTTACCTGGTAGCCCCACGAAGGGGTGTATGGATGACCCTTTAGCGGCATAAACTCGACGTGGGTAAATCCCATATCCAAAACATAGTCGGCCAGCAACGGAGCCGTCTCGCGGTAATTGAGCGGACGGCTTTCCCCGTCCACAGACCACCGCCACGATCCGAGATGAACCTCGTAGATCGACAAAGGACGCCGCAAGAAGTCGCTTTTGGCACGCTCATCCAGCCAGGTCTGGTCCTGGAATTCGTACTCCGACTCGTAAACAACTGATGCTGTATTCGGCGGCACCTCTATGTAGAAGGCGTAGGGATCGGCCTTGAGAAAGATCGCTCCTTCGCGGGTGCGAATCTCATATTTATAAACTGTGCCTGGCGCAAGGTCTGGAATGAATAGTTCCCAAACGCCGGAGGAAGCGAGCCGCCGCATCTGGTGCAAACGGCCGTCCCAGTCGTTGAAGTTCCCGACGACGCTGACCCTTTGCGCGTTAGGTGCCCACACGGCAAAAGCAACCCCGCGCACGCCCTCTAACTCGCGGAGGTGCGCCCCAAACTTTTCGTAGACACGCTCATGGCGACCCTCCCCAAACAGATGCAGGTCCACCTCACCTAACGTGGGAGGATAAGAATAAGGATCGCGCAACGTATAGACCTTGCCTTCGCGGTAATGAACTTCTAACCGATAGGGGAAGATTTCCGTCCGGTCTTCGACCAAAGTTTCAAAGAAGCCCGCTTCGTGAGTTTTGACCATCGAGCGCGTGGCCGACTCTCCGTCCACCAGCAGGCTTACCTTCTCCGCTTCCGGCCTGAAGACGCGCACGACCATACCCAACGACGAAGGATGAAGACCGAGAATGGCGTGCGGATCGGGGTGCGTAGTTGAAATCAGGCGCATCAGTTCTGGAGCCGGAACTGTCGGTTGATTCATGTAAGATTTAGGAGCGAGGGCCGCCGCCTGGGTAGATAGCTGGACAGGTGGCTGGGTTGGTGGCTGAATAGCTGCCTGGCTGGATGTCTTGCTGGTATTCAACTGCTTGCCCGCACCGCTAGTGGGTTCTGTGTCAATCGGATTCGTGGTCATGGTAGGCTGGCCTCCAAGTGGGTAGAGTACATTTCGTGTGGGGCATCTGCGTGACTCAGCAGGCGCGGCGATAAGCCGAGCATCAAGGCCAACTCGCGCATCTCTTTCGGCACGGGCAAGCCGTCTTGTAGAGCTTGATGGACGGCTTCCTGTGCTTGGTCTAAGTTCGCTTCAACATTAAGCTTTTTGCCGAGTTTGATAGACGAAAGTGCCGCTTGTAGGTTCTTAAAAGACGGAGTTGCGACCGCAGCGCAAACGCCCGCCGTAATCATCTCTGTGAAGATGCTACGGACAGCCGCGCGGTCGATCTCGTAGCCGCCCTGGGCCGCTTCGTGAGCAATCCTCATTGCTTGGTGGAACTTGATGGGGTCGTGACTCTGGTGCTGTTTGCGGACCTCATCTTCGAGCCGTCTACCGAGGGTGAACTCGGCGGCCGTGCGAAGCTCGCTCGGTAACTCGAACCCCGCTTTGTGCAGCATCTCCAAGCTCCGCCGGTTGTCGTCGTAGAGCACGGCATAATCTTCGGCGAAGTGCTTCACGATGTCGCCAAACACCATCTCGGAAATTTGTTGCCGTTCCTCAGGGAGCACACGCTCCAGTCCGTATTCGTCCGGTCCGAACTCAGCTTGCGCCAGACGCAGCATGGTGAGCAGCGGCGCGGCCGGGAAATTGATCCAGAGCTTATCGGCGGACGCTTTGAACCTCTCTTCTCCCGGAAAAGGTTTCAATATGTGGTAGAAATTTATACTGCCCGAATGCATCGCGGCGAATGCGAAATCGAACTGTTTGCCGGTAGCGATCACCTCAAGCTGTAGCCGGCCGGTGGCGAGCGTGACCTGGTCGTTCTGCTGCTTTTTAAAATCCTTCCGGCGGTAGATAAGCCCGGCTATCTCGCCCGTCTCCGCACCGCCATCCACCAAGCTACAGATCGCCAGGTGAGAAGCAACTCGCTCCGGTGTGATCCTCGAATCTTCAACGCTTCGTCGAAAGATGTCCGCGCCGTTTCCCTGCTTCGGAATGTTGCTCTTTGCTTCGGCCAGAAGTTCAAGGAAACGTTCGCGCGGCGGATCTAAGTGCAGTTCCTCCATGAAGTCGAGAACCCGACCGGCATACTTGATGACTTGAACGGTCTCGATCCCCGAAATGTCTGCGAAGAACCAACCGCAACTGGTATACATCAGCATCGCGCTGCGCTGCATCTCGAGGAAGGTAAGCGCGCGGATTTTCTCTGATGCCTGTAAAGGCCGTGGCGTGTGACGACGGAAAAACTCCTCATGGGAAGGATGCCGATCAACTACCAGTTCGATATAAGCGTCGCGCGCCGCCCACGGATCGCGGAATAGATCGCCCCGCGTTGCTTCGAAGCAGCGCGCCGCTTCATCGCGAAGGAAATCAAGCGCGCGGCGCAAAGGTTCGCGCCAAGCTTGATTCCAGCCATCGAGCGCACCTCCCTGGCATCCACAGTCGTGCGACCAGCGCCCCACGCCGTGCGCGCAACTCCATGCTGTTCCTGCATCGTCGGGTCCTTTCATGATCTCCACCTCATGCGTCGGTGGATAGCGTTTCAAGAACTCGCCATAGTTGGTGACCCACAACCCGCGTGAAGGAGCCTCCGCCTCAAGCGCGTAAGCGAGGCAGCGGTCGCCGAAGTGAAAGTGATGCCCATAGCTTTCCCCGTCGGTCGCGACGTTGACGATCCGCCCCACGCCCGCATCGCCCGGCGTGGCACGAGCGATGCGGTCAACAAGCGCTTGGCTTGAAGCCAGTGCTCCCTCAAAGGCGATGGCCTTAGCGATTGAGCCGTCGTAAAAGAAGATGACGATTGAACGTCCGGAGCCGTCGCGGTGGAAATATAGATAGGGAATCGTCGTGTCGATACTGCCGTCGGCAACGCTCTGCCACTTGTCTTTCCCGATAAGGCGTACTCGCTCGGCTTGAAACGGGGAGAGAATCACGTAACGCAAATTTTCCTCAATCAACGTCTCCAGCGTTTCATCATTGCAAGCCGTTTCGGGAAGCCAGAGCGACTCCGGCTCTCTCCGAAAGCGGTGACGAAAATCGGCTATGCCCCAGCGCACCTGTGTACGACGGTCGCGCGCGTTGCACAGCGGAAGGATCGTGTGGTTGTACCCTTGAGCGATGGCGTTCCCGTGTCCGCCGTGTTTTTGCACGCTCTCCTGGTCGGCCTCAAGGATACGCCTGTAAGTTTCGGGGTGGTGCTGCTCAAGCCATGAGAGAAGGGTTGGCCCAAAGTTAAAGCTGATCTGTGTGTAGTTATTAACAATTCGTTCCACCCTTCCTAGATTGTCAACAATGCGTGCATAACCGTTCGGGCGGTAGCACTCGAAGTGAATGCGTTCATTCCAATCGTGGAAGGGATGTGCACTAGGTTCGCGATCGACGATGCCCGTCCAGGGGTTCTCTCTTGGGGGTTGGTAGAAATGTCCATGAATCACCAGTGCTGTTGTCATCAAGTAATGCTCCGTATGTAAAGTACCGCTAAACAATTATAAGCTGATTAGCCCGTAACTTTCATTCAGCAGGATGGTTTTAACACAGAGCGCACAGAGTCACGGAAGACACAGTGTGAAAACTGACTATTTTCTCTGTGCTCCTCTGTGTCCTATGTGGCTCTGTGGTGAAGGGCGAGTTTTGCGACACTTAACTTTCATTCAAAGGACAGCTTCGGTTTCAAGTTAGAAGGGACGAATGAAGGATTGAGACATTAAAGTTTGATATTGATACTCCACGCTTCCCGAAGAAAGGGCATCGCGACGCGGTCTTCCTCATACGCTTCCGTTTGGGTTGGAGGCTGATGCAGATCAAATGACTAACGGTGTCATTAGCCTTTTAAGAAACTGCCGCATACAGAGAGGAGGCTGCTGATGTGGCTTGCACAAACTCAAATACAAACGCTCTACACCGTCGAAGGGTATCTCAAACAAGAACGAACGTGGATTTTTCAGTGCGCAGTATGCATCTTCCGATGACTTGTAATAAGTCGCAGAGAATGCCGGTTTGCTGTTCTTATACCTGGCGAATTAAGCCAGCACCTTTTGCACCACATTACCTTCTACATCAGTCAAGCGAAACTCACGACCCTGAAACTTATAGGTCATCTTCAAGTGATCTATACCCAGCAGGTGCAGTATGGTGGCGTGCAGATCGTGTACGGGGACGGGATCGGAGACGACGTTGTAACTATAATCGTCGGTTTCGCCAAGGGCGAAGCCGGACTTCATGCCGCCACCGGCCATCCACATCGTGAAGCAGCGCGGGTGATGGTCGCGACCATAATTGGTTTCCGTAAGTTTCCCTTGACAGTAGACGGTGCGACCAAATTCCCCGCCCCAGATCACCAGTGTGTCATCGAGCAGGCCGCGCTGTTTGAGGTCCTGAACCAATGCCGCCGAAGCTTGATCAGTTCCCTTGCACTGCAAGGCCAGATCGCGCGGCAGATCATTATGCTGGTCCCAACCGCGATGGTAGAGCTGGATGAAACGAACATCGCGCTCGGCCAGTCGCCGCGCCAGCAGACAGTTGGCGGCGTATGTGCCTGGCTTACGTGAATCGGGACCGTACATCTCGAAAACGCTATCCGGCTCTTTCGATAAATCCATTAACTCCGGCACAGAGGTTTGCATGCGATAAGCCATCTCGTATTGCGAGATGCGTGTCTCAATCTCCGGGTCGCCGTAAGCATCCATCTTGATCTTATTTAGTTTCGCGACAACGTCGAGCATCTGACGGCGCGTCGTGCGGCTGATGCCGGGCGCATCGGCGAGGTAGAGCACCGGGTCGCTGCCCGCACGAAAGCGCACGCCCTGATGGCTGCTGGGGAGGAAACCGCTGCCCCACAAGCGCGAGAAGAGCGGCTGGTCGGTGTTTAGCGCGTTGGCTTGCGAGAGCAGCACGACGAACGCGGGGATGTTCTCATTTTCGCTCCCCAAGCCATAGCTGACCCACGCGCCCATGCTGGGCCGCCCCGGTTGTTGACTGCCGCTCTGAATGAACGTGATCGCGGGATCGTGATTAATCGCCTCGGTGTTCACGGTCTTGATGATGGTGATGTCGTCAACGATCTTCGCCGTGTGTGGCAAGAGTTCGCTAATCCATGCCCCCGACTGGCCGTGCTGAGCGAACTTAAAGAGCGAATTAACGACGGGAAATGAACTTTGTCCCGAGGTCATCCCCGTGATGCGCTGACCCATGCGAATTGTTTCGGGAAGTTCCGAGCCGTGATACTTAGCGAGCGCGGGTTTGTAGTCAAAGAGATCGATCTGCGAGGGTGCGCCCGATTGATGCAGGTAGATGATGCGCTTGGCCTTCGCCGCAAAGTGCGGCAACTTCACGGCCGGGGTGCGGGAAGGAGTTGTGGGACGCGCGGTCGTGCTGGTCGAATGTCCCAGGCCTTGCGCGAAGATGTCGGGCTTGAGCAGCGAAGCCAAAGCCGTGACGCCGATGCCGGTGGCGGCCCTTCCGAATAGTTGCCGCCTGGTTATCATCAACTCAAGTTGTTGTTTCAGATCCATGACATTACTCCGTAAGCTTTTAGTTATCAGCTTCATCTGCTAAAGCCAAGATGCGCTGACGAACTTCATTAGATAGCCAGTCGGCTTTCCAAATCGTTCAATTCACCTTGCAGGGGGAACACCTTATAGCGCCCTAATATGAGCAAGAACTCTACGCGGGACATCCCGGCCAGTTCGGCGGCGCGGCCAGAAGACAATCGGCCAAGCTCATAAAGTGTGACCGCCGCCAGTAGAGGTAGTTGATCATCAATCATTCCTTCCGCACCGTCACTCCTTCGTGATCGTCTCATCCAAATTCAGAATTGCGCTGGCGACTGTTGTCCAAGCTGCAAGCTCAGCCGTGTCGAACTTCGGATCATTCGGCGCATCACCGACATGTAACAACTCATTCGCTGCCTTCTTATCTCGGCGGTAATGAGCAAGCTGTTGGTGCAGGAGACCACGCAGCACCCGCGCTTCTTCGACAGAGGGTTTGCGCGCCGTCGCTAAACGGAAAGCGTAACTGATCCGGCTGCTCGGGTCTTTCCCGCCTTCGCCAAGCGCGCGCTCGGCCAGCCCCCTCGCGGCTTCCACATATGTCGGATCGTTCATTAACACGAGTGCCTGAAGCGGCGTGTTCGTGAGCGCCCGTCGCACTGTGCATTTCTCACGATCAGGCGCATCGAAGGTCACAAGTTGAGGAGGCGGGACTGTGCGTTTCCAGAAGGTGTACATGCTGCGCCGGTACAGGTCACGGCCCGTGCTCGGCGTGTATGTTTGAGCCGTGAAGCCGTCACCGAAGGCCATCTCTTCCCATAACCCTTTAGGTTGATAGGGAAAGACGCTCGGGCCGCCCACCTTTGCGTTAAGCAGACCGCTCGCGGCGAGCGCGTTGTCACGGATCATCTCGGCGGGCAGACGGAAGCGCGGCCCGCGCGCCAGCAGCCGGTTCTCCGGATCTTTCTCCAGCAATTTCGGCGAGACCACAGAGATCTGACGGTAGGCAGCCGAGGTGACGATGAGTCGCTGCATGGCGCGGACGTCCCACTTCGTGCGGATGAACTCGGTCGCAAGCCAATCAAGCAACGCGGGATGAACCGGAGTTTCGCCCCGCGTTCCGAAATCCTCGGAAGTCTTTACGATCCCGTGTCCGAAATACATCTGCCAATACCGATTCACTGCAACGCGCGCCGTGAGCGGATGACCCGGATCCACCAACCACTTCGCCAGCGTCAAACGATTGAGCGGCTCACCTTTCGAGATCGACGGCAGAAAGGCCGGCACACCTGCGCTCACCTTCTCGGTCTTGTTGCGGTAATCGCCGCGCGCCAGCACGAATGTTTCGCGCGGCTTCTCCAGTTCGCCCATCACCATCACGCTGAGGATTGATTTATCAAGCTCCTCCTTCTGCTTCTTTAAAGCCTTCAATTCGGCGTGCTGCTTGGTTAAACTTTCCGACGCGGCGTGGGTGAGGAAATACTCGCGCAGGCGTTCACCCTCCTCCTTCGTCCGCTTGCCGGACACTCCAGAGAGAATACTTTGTATGGGGTAATGAACCGCGAGCTGCTCGATCTCGGCTTCAGCTAGTGTGCGGTCGTAAAGTCGCAGGTCATCGATCTGCCCCTTGAAGGATTTGCCCGTTTGTTTGTTTCCGATCTGTAGCTCGGCGGTGGTTTGTACGGGGCCGGAGAGATTATCCTGCACAATCTCGGCATCGTGCGGCTTGCCGTTGAGATAAAGTTTCAAACCCGCGGCTTTGCCCGTGCCGTCATAGGTAAGCACGATGTGATGCCAGTCGCCCAGGGCCAACCGTTTCTTGGTGCGTATTTGGATGGCGCTGTCGGGCCAGTGTGAGATGAGCCTGATGGTAAGATACGCCGCACGCTTTTGAATGCCGATCAACTCAAGATCGTCAAAGAGCATTTCATAGCCGCGTCGTGTCTCCGTGTTTTCAATCTTCTGGAACAAGGTGATCGGCGTGTTGCTGTTGCCCTTCAACCATACGGCCATACTGAATTTATCAGCTCGGTCAAACGCCCCGGTGTTGCCGAATGTGACATGCGTTCCGCCGTCGAAACTGACGGCCTTGCCGACCTGACCGTTGCCGAAGGTCGGGTCTCCCTTGAGGGTTCTTCCGTGCTGGTAGCCTCCCGAAATGTCAGAGAAGTTGCCGTCCAATTCGTAGTGCGCCGTCAGATTCTTGCGATGCGCGGCGGCGGCCGTGCCTAGTATGACCTTGTCCAGCGCCGTCTTCTCCCAGGTTTCCTGCACCGGCCCAACCTCTTTATCAGAGAGCTGAGTCTCTTTAACTTTGATGGCGGCAACCAGTTCCTCAAGCCGCATCTTCTGTTCGGCTGAAGGTAGCGGCATGAGCGGCTTGGCGTTACCTGCTCGGCCGTCAAGACCTTCTTCCGCCACGGTGTTGAAGAAGGCAAAGAAACGATAGAACTCTTTTTGTGTGATGGGATCGTACTTGTGGTTATGACACCGCGCACACCCCATCGTCATCCCCATCCAGACTGCCGAGGTGGTTTCAACGCGATCAACCACATACTCCGTCTGGTACTCCTCGGGGATTGCGCCGCCCTCGAAATTGATCATGTGGTTGCGGTTAAAGGCGGAGGCGATCTTCTGGTCAAGTGTGGCGTTCGGCAGCAAATCTCCGGCGAGTTGCTCGACGGTGAATCGGTCGTAAGGGAGATTGCGGTTGAAAGCGTTGATCACCCAATCGCGCCAAGGCCACATGTCGCGGTGGCTATCGATATGGTAGCCGTGCGTGTCGGCGTAGCGGGAGAGGTCGAGCCACTGCATCGCCATGCGCTCGCCATAACGCGGGGAGTTTAGAAGTTGATCAACGCGCTTCTCGTAAGCGTCCGGGGAATTGTCGGCGAGGAATGAATCGATCTCGGCTACGGTCGGCGGAAGTCCCGTCAGGTCGTAAGTGATGCGGCGTAGCAACGTCGCCTTGTCGGCTTCCAGGGAAGGTTTCAACCCTTCGCGTTCGAGTCGGGCGAGGATAAAGTTATCAATGGGGTTACGCGGCCACTTCGTATCTTTGGTCGCAGGCACGGCGGGGGAGACGGGTGTGGTGTAAGCCCAGTGCTTCTCAAGCTTCGCGCTCTCATTAGAAGCGCTGTCCGGCCACGGTGCGCCCTCATCAATCCAGCGGCGCAGCGAAGC
>JACCTF010000531.1 GCA_013812565.1 Pyrinomonadaceae bacterium
CAAGTCACGTCCTTGTCGCCAGGCTTGCGGGTCAAGTTCGATTTCGATGTCGGGGGCGACGCCGTTGTTCTCAACATCCCATTCACCTTCAGGACTGTAGAAGGCGACACGCGGTGCGGTGACGGAGCCGCCGTCGATCAATTGCGGATAGTCGTAGATGCCGACGAGTCCGCCCCAGGTGCGTTTGCCGATGAGCGGGCCGATCTTCGAACGGCGAAAGTACCAGGGAAGCGCGTCGCCGCCGCTGCCTGCTGTCTCGTCGATAATCATTGCCTTCGGACCATAGATTGACCCGACGGGTGTAGTGAAGTCCGCGCCTTCGCGGGTGGCCCAGTAGTTCATCAGGGGGCGGCGCATGTAATCGATGAAGTAGTCGGCGGCGGTGCCGCCACCGTTGAAGCGTTCATCAATGACTGCGCCCTCTTTGTCGATCTGCGCGAAGTAGTAGCGGTTGAAGTTCGTGTAGCCTGCGCCGGAGGTGTTCGGGAGATAAACGTAGGCGACGCGATTGTTGCTCATCTTCGCAACCTTGCGGCGGTTGGCATCAATCCAGGAGAGGTTGCGCAAAGCAGTTTCGCTTGGGACGGGAACGACCGTGACTTCGCGTGCGCTTGTGCCGTCGGGGTTGGGGCCGACTTTGAGGATGACGGACTTGTTCGCCATGCCTTCAAAGAAGCTGTAGATGTTGTCTGTGGAGCGCAGTTCGCGACCATTGACGGCAAGGAGGTATTCGCCTTCGCGGACGTTGACGCCGGGTTGCGTGAGCGGTGCGCGAAGCGTCGGATTCCAGTTTTCGCCGCTATATATGCGGGCGAAGCGGTAGCGATTATTTTCAATGCCGTAGTCTGCGCCGAGGAGTCCGCCAACGACGCGCACTGGTTCGGGTGTGTCGCCGCCGAAAGTGTTGTGGTGGCCGACACTCATGTTGCCGAGCGCTTCTTGCAGCAGATAGTTGAGATCAGCGCGATGGGCGAGTTGATTGAGGAAGGGCGCATACTGCTTTTCGGTCGCCGCGATGTCAAGACCGTGATAGTTCGGATCGTAGAAGAAATCGCGTTGGATGCGCCAAGCTTCGCGGTACATCTGCCGCCATTCTTCGCGCGGGTCAACGCGCACTTCCATCGCATTCACGTTCACTGTGCCTTCGCCCGGCTTGAGCGGCTGAACGGTTGAAGCGATAACCCACCGCCCGCCGGGCTGACTGCTCGAACCACCCGGAGCAGTTTGAGTGCTTTGCCCGCCGCCTTGTTGAAACAACATCTTCTCGCCGTTGGCGGAGAGATCGAAGAAGGTGACGCCTTCAAGCACTTTCTCGGTTTTACGCTTGGCTAAATCGAAGCGGTGCAGAATGAGTCCGGGCGCATCGGGCGAAGTGGCGTTCTCAAGGATGAAGATCATCCCCGCTTTGCCCGCACGCATCCCGGTGTAGTTGCGCGGCGGGATGGGAAGCGCGAGTATGCGTTGATCTATATCTTCAAAATCAATGCGCACCGGCGCGGGTTTCTTGTCGGCAGCACGATTGACAACGGGTTTGTCGGCATCCTGCGATTCGCTCATGAAAACCGTCGAGGCAGGGTTTGTCCCTACCCGTGTTTCGATTAGAGCCTCACGGGCAGCGGACTTGTCCCTCACCTCAACGAACTCTGCGTTTGGCCTCTGCACGTAAGCCGCGCCGTCCTCAGCCGAAGCGGGAGGAATTGGCGACGGCTCCGGTTTAGGCTCGTTCTTATCCTCGGGCTTCTCTTCACCCTTCTCTTGGGGATTCTTCTTCTGTTCTTCGAGAATCTTCTCCTCATCGCTTTCGGGCGCGAGCGGTGAAGGCAAATCTTTGCGCAGGACGACGACATAGACGGAGCGTGTCACCTGTCGGCCGAAGCTCGACATATCGAGCCAGCCGGAAGTTGGACCGGAGTTTGTACTCGCGGCGAAATAGAGATGCTTGCCGTCTTTGTCAAAGGCGGCAAAGCGCGCGTCGCTCATATTGTCGGTCACCTGCCTGGTTTTATTATCCTCAAGTGAGTAGATGAAGACTGTGCCGAGGCGATTCTTCAGTTGCTTCGTGTAGGCGATGAAGCGCGAGTCGGGCGACCAGACCGGGTCCATCACGCGAAAAGGATTGTCATAAGTATTAGCGTCCATGCAGACGGGCGCGCCGCGGGTGATGTCCACATACCATAAATTTAGACGCTTATCGGTATAGGCAATTTTCCTGCTGTCAGGCGACCAGACGGGCGAATAAAAAAATGACGGCGGATTGCCTAAGTTGATTTTGCGCACATCGCCCATGCCGTTCTGTGTGCGCAGGTGCAAAGCGTACTCGCCGGATTCATCGGAGAAGTAAGCGATGTATTTGCCGTCAGGCGACCAGGCGGGATCACGTTCGGCGATGCCGGGTGAATTGGTTAAATTTCGTATGTCGCCTTTCTCGGCGGGCGCGGTCAGTATCTCCCCGCGTGCCTCGAAGACGGCGCGTGCGCCCGATGGTGAGAGCGCGGCGTTGCGAATGTTTGCCGCGACACGGACGTAGCGCGAGCGCACGTTGGGAAGGTCGCCTGCGACGCGCACGTTTACCTGTTTGGTTTTACCGGAACCTACGTCAAGCGTGTGCAGCGAACCGAACTGCTCATAGACGATCACACCATCTCCGGCGGCGGCAGATTTGATGTCGAGGCCGGAGTTGCGCAACGTCTGCGCGACCCGCTTCGACCGCGTGTCATAAGCGAAGATCGTCGTTGCGCCGTTGCGGTCCGAAAGAAAATAGATTTTGTCGCCGATCCACATCGGATTGAAGTCGTTTGAATTTTCACGCGGCAGTTTTTCCACGCTTGAATCGGCGAGGTTCGCGAGCCAGATGGGCGTCGTGCGTCCACCGCGATAATGCTTCCACTGAGCGAAGG
>JACCTF010000552.1 GCA_013812565.1 Pyrinomonadaceae bacterium
TTCACCGAGGGCCTTGACGGTCATACCGGTCAGGGCGCGCAGTCTTCCAGGTTTCAAGTTGTTGATTTGTCTGAGAGTCATGCAACCAGTTTACCTGAATTGCTCTTATTCTTCGGAACATCTATTAGGTTCGAACTGTAAAGGGTAACGAACCTTTCAACGAAACGTGGAAGTACCGTATTCAAGAGCGCGTCCGCTGGGGTGATGTTGACGCGGCGCGAATTATTTTTTATGGAGCGTACCTACGCTTTTTTGAATTTGCTGAAACCGAAATGTTTCACCACGTCGGTCTGACTTACAGCCACGTCTTTGATCAACTAAAGATATGGCTGCCGCGGGTGCATCTTGACTGCGATTTTTACCATGCCGCATTGTTGGATGACCTCCTTGAAGTCTCAACCTTCGTTAGAGAGTTCGGCAACAAATCTTTTCGCTTAAATTTTGAAGTGCGCCGTAATGGCGAAGAAGAAATGATCGCTAGCGCACACTTCGTGTTTGCCACGGTCGATCACAACATTTTTAAGTCCATCTCCGTTCCAGAGGAAATGCGTCAGCGCCTTGTGCCCTTCACACAAGTGAATGCTAATTAGTAGTCTGCTCGCGTGAAGATGAGTAGGTTACAGTTAACTGGTTGAGCCGATGTATGCGCAACTAGCAAAGCTAAAGCTTGAACTTTGAATAAAATCAGTTAGATGGGTTTTTACCAGTTGGGTGTATTTGAAACATCATACAAGAACCTTTGTGCACTGACTGTTTGTGCAAGGCTCTGTTGAACAAAAAAAACCGCTGCATACGCGAGAAGCATGCAGCGGGCAAGATCCACAGGAGGAAAGGAACTGCATTGTATATAACTACAAACAGTGTGTCAAATAGTCTCACAACTCCTATCAAAAGATGATTTAGATGTCGAGATTTCTAACATCAAGCGCGTTATCCTCAATGAAGCGGCGGCGCGGTTCAACAGCATCACCCATCAGCACCGTGAAGATTTGGTCGGTTTCTACCGCGTCATCAATCTTGACTTGCAGCAGCGTACGTTTCTCAGGGTTCATTGTAGTCTCCCAAAGCTGCTCCGGGTTCATTTCCCCCAAACCCTTGTAACGCTGAATCACAAGATCCTTTTTCGCGGCTATAAGAACACGCTCAAGCAAAGCTTCGCGCGTCTCTACTTGCTCGCTTGCTCCATTCTCAGTGAGAACAACCGGCACCGCTAGATGATCCTCTAGTGTCATGTGTAATTCCACGGCCTTCTGAAATTCTGCATGGCTCGCGAGATCCCAATCAATTTTGACGCTGACGCCGCTTTGCGCCATTGTTTCGATCTCCCACAATCCATGTTCTTCGTCCGTTGAGAGTTCCGTCGCGTAACCCGCAAGAGCTAACGCACTCTCGATATGAGAAATACCCATTCCACTATTATTTTGAAACACTTTACGAAGCGTAGCCTCAGGCTGACGTAACACCCCTTCGCGTCCGGCGAGAGAATCTAAAAAGACACCCAGTAACCGCTTATCGTTGCCAAGTCGACGCATGGCCCTCTCACTATAGCGGTTTAGTTCAACCACTTGCTCCAAAGCGCGGGCAAGATCGCGCCCTTCTATCGTTGCGTCTGCTCCGTTGGGAATTACCTTTAGATCGCTTGTTCCCTGCCGCATCATGAAGCGTACCATTGAGCGTTCGTCTTTGATGTACTCTTCGCGCTTACCTCGTTTTACTTTGAATAATGGAGGTTGGGCGATGTATATGTGGCCGGATTCGACTAACTCCGGCATCTGCCGGTAGAAGAACGTCAACAGCAATGTGCGAATATGAGAACCGTCAACATCAGCGTCCGTCATAAAAATGATCTTATGATACCGGAGCTTGGTAACATCAAAATCATCTTTTCCGATGCCGGTTCCGAGCGCAGTGATCAGCGTTTTAATTTCGCTGTGGCCCAGCATCTTATCGAACCGAGCTTTCTCAACGTTCAAGATTTTACCTTTTAAAGGCAGAACTGCTTGGTTCTTTCTGTCGCGTCCCTGTTTCGCGCTGCCGCCAGCCGAGTCTCCCTCGACAATATAGATTTCGCAAAGCACCGGGTCACGTTCTTGGCAATCAGCAAGTTTGCCCGGCAGCATCGTTGAGTTGATAGCTCCCTTACGTACTATCTCACGTGCTTTACGCGCCGCTTCACGGGCGCGTGCCGCATCAACGGCTTTGCCGACAATCTTTCTCGCAACAGTCGGGTTCTGCTCGAAATACTCAGTTAAACGTTCATTCAGATACGACTCGACAGCGCCCTTAACATCTGAATTAAGTTTACCTTTGGTCTGCCCCTCGAATTGCGGTTGCGGCAGTTTGACGGAGATGACTGCGACCAATCCTTCGCGTACATCATCACCGGTAAGCGACCCCTTGAAGTTCTTGGCTAAGCCGGAGGTTTGTGCGTACGCATTTATTGAGCGCGTGAAGGCTGAGCGAAAGCCTGACAGGTGCGAACCGCCGTCAACCGTATTGATATTGTTGGCGAACGAATAGACCTTCTCGTCATATGCATCGTTGTACTGGATGGCGACCTCTATCGCGAGCGTATCCGAGACACGCTCAAAGTAGATCGGCTTGTCATGTAAAACTGTCTTATTCTTGTTGAGGTGCTTAACAAACTCGGCGATGCCGCCTTTGTAATAAAAATCATGTGAGCGTTCCGGATCCTCACGTTCATCTCGGATCGTGACGCGAATGCCTTTGTTGAGAAAGGCTTTTTCGCGCAACCGTTCGGACAATTTCTCAAAACTGTACTTGGTTTCGTCGAAGATTTGCGGATCGGGCTTAAAGGTAATCTTGGTGCCACGCTTACGCGTTTTACCGGTCTGAGCCAGCGCCACAACAGGGATGCCGCGTTTGTATTCCTGCTCATACGTTTTTTCATCCCGCCAAATCTCAAGACGAAGCCACTCGGATAGAAAATTAACGCAGGAGACACCCACCCCGTGCAAACCGCCAGAGACTTTGTAAGCGTTGGAGTCGAACTTACCACCGGCGTGGAGTTTGGTCATCACGACCTCGGCGGCTGAACGCTTCTCTTGTTTGTGATAATCGACCGGGACGCCGCGTCCGTTGTCTACAACTGTAATCGAATCGTCGAGATGGATTGTAACTTCAACCGTGTCACAGTACCCGGCGAGCGCTTCGTCTATCGAGTTATCAACCACCTCGTAAACCAAGTGGTGCAGACCCTGTTCGCCTGTAGATCCGATGTACATCGCCGGGCGCTTGCGCACGGCATCGCGTCCCTCTAAAACTGTTATTGCGGTTGAATCGTAAACGTCACTCTTTTTCTTTGATAAAATCGCTGTCGACAAACTGCCCTCCTCTTCATTTATCGTGCTCGTCATATCAGTTCTCTGTTCTGTCATGAAAGTACCTCGACATTACTGTTTTAGATCAAGGCCTTGTTATGCCTCGGTCACGAGTGACATAGATTTGTTCGTGAGTAACCTCGCTTCGGCAACCAGACCTTCTTTTACTTCGTACACGTTTGCGCGTGTAAGGTATTGTTTAACGAGGCTTTCTTTGGAGGTAGTAATAAAAGTTTGAGTACGTCCTTCAAGGTGCTTAAGCAAGTGCTCGATACGCTTTCCGTCAAGCTCTGCGTCGATGTCATCAATCAGGAAAAGCGGGTACTCACGACGCCACGAATAATACAGGGAAATCGCTGCTAAGTCAAGTGTTATCAACGCGCTACGCTGTTGGCCGGAGCTTCCGTAAGTGCGTATTTCATGTCCATCAAAAAGGATTCCCAGATCGTCCCGATGGGGTCCAACAAGCGCATATCCGGCAGCAATTTCGGCTGGCAGACGAAGCCGCAGACGCTCCGCCAGCAACGATTCGTAATCGCTCAGATCGCCTTTACCTTCAAGCGAAGATACGTAGCGGATGGTGACCTCCTCGCGCCCAAAGAGACGGCGTTCGAGAACCTCATTTAAACGTGTGACATAACCGGCGCGCGCATGATGAATTTGGCTTCCTAAGCTAATAAGTTGCTCATTCCAGGGAGTAATCAACGGAAGAACGTCGGCAGCGCTCTGCTCGGCATTTGAGGCGTCCTGCAGCAAGCGGTTCTTCTGCTTGATAACGCGGTTGTAATCGGCAAGAGTTTGAACGTAGATGTGATGAAGCGAAAGGATGCCGCGATCTAGAAAACGGCGGCGCGCATCGGGAGCGCCGCGTACCACTTCCAGTTCGTCGGCGGTGAAAGCGATTGCGTCGAGTTGCCCAAGGTAGCGCGTAACTGCCTCGCGTTTACTGTTAACAATAAGCGTCTTAGTGCCGCTTTGAACGGCAACTTGAAGGTCTCTGTGAACTTCTTGCGCGCATGCGACGCGGCCGCGAACGATCGCTAGTTCTTCACCAAAGCAGACGGCTTCTTGGAGGCGCTGGGTGCGAAAAGATTTGGTGGTAGCAAGTAGGTAGATGGCCTCTAACCAGTTGGTTTTTCCCTGGCCGTTATCGCCATAAATAATGTTGAGGTTGGGTCCCCACGAGATTTTGCCGCTCGTGTTTCTGAAACAGTGTGTCTCAAGGGATTCAAGCAGCATGGCCGTGATTTTAGCATAAGCCATCTTCAGCCATTGCTTTGTAACGATCAGCGTTGAATTGGTGAATTCGAGGTTAGCTTTTCAAGAGGAGAGTTAAAGCTTTGACGAGAATTTTCGCGGACAGGAAGGGCGTGGCAATCAAGTCACCGCCGTTCGTCAAGCTGGGTGCAATGTCGCGTTCAAAATGGCTTGTCACAGTAGTGAAGATGATCGGCGTCTTCATGTGCAGCGGCATGGCGCGAAGTTGCGCGCAAAGCTCGAAACTGTTCATGCCTGCCTTCTCGATGTTGAGCAGCACCAGGTCGAAAGAGTTTTCGACGAGTATCTTCAGCGCGGTTGGCGCGTCTCCCAGACGGATCGTTCGCAATCCTTCCTTGTCAAGAGCATAGCTCACACCTCGTCGTACAACTTCCTCATTCTCCACCACGAGGATGCAGGCTTGAGCGGCTCTTTCTCGACGCTGGAGGGGCGACGCTCTAAGAGCATCGGAAGGTAATCAATAGACTGGCCCACGGTTCGAAGCACCGAAGGGTTAATACATTTCGGCTTTTCGTGAAGTTCGTTGACCATTGCTCCGACGGCGGCAGCCAACTTATGGAAATCCGACAGATGAGTCGGATCGCTCGTGTTCTTCATGAATGCACAATGCGATTTACGAAGCGCCGTGAGCAGCTCAGGGAGAGCGTCCACAGAGGTCTTCTGCGGCGCTCCTTGCCCCTCAGCGTTTAGTTTCGCTAGCCGTCGCGGGGATTGATTCAGACGCGATAACGGGCGCGAGAGGAGAGACAGGAATGGAGATGGTTGAGACGCGCCAGCGGTCAAAGCCTTTTTCACTGCCTCGACAACCTGTTTGGGAGTAAGGCAAGGTTCAAGTCTTGGGAAGCTTCGTTTCCTTTTCGCGGCACAACCCAGCGCACGTGAAACGAAGCTTCTACCCACTGTATGGCTTGGCAGCTTTGATAATCGTGAACGTAAAGCGTTGCATCTGATTCCCACTCAGACCGTAGTGTTCCACCACATACTTCCCAACGGCAAGCCATATGCACCAACGCTCAAACGCGGGTTTGTATCCGCGCTCTGATTTCATCTTCCAAACCGTCCGCTGCTACTTGAACTGTCCCTAGCATTTGACCATGCTGATGCGCGACAAGCGCCTGCCACAGAATCAAGGGGATCACCAAAGCTCTCAAGCCAACAATAATCGGGAACTACCTAATACTACAACGAGAATTCAGCATTGCGTTTTTTAGAACGATTCTTATGCGTTTTCACAGTTCGTTTACGGTGTGAGCAATAAGCTGCATAGTTGCGCTCCTGCCGATAACCTACAATCTCCACGG
>JACCTF010000574.1 GCA_013812565.1 Pyrinomonadaceae bacterium
GGCAAACCCGGCAGCCGCCGCAGAAGCTGAACGTTCTGTTCATCGCCGTAGACGACTTGAACACTGCGCTCAGCGCTTTCGGGCATCCGGTTGTGAAGTCTCCGAACATTGATCGCCTGGCGCGGCGCAGTGTCTTGTTCCGTCGCGCTTACACCCAGTTTCCGTGGTGCAACCCGTCGCGTACCTCACTCTTGAGCGGACTCAGGCCTGACCGAACCGGCGTCTTTGACAACGACACTGCGCCGCGCACCAACCTGAGCGACCACGTGTTCCTGCCGGAACACTTCAAACGTAACGGCTATTTCACCGCACGGGTCGGCAAGATTTACCACGAAGCGCCAAGCTTGAAGGGAGCGCAAAACGATCCCCGCTCGTGGAACGTAACGGAACAGGGCAGAGCCAATCCGAAGCAGACGCTCGTGCAACGGCAGATTGTGCACGGGCGCGGCACGCGGCTCGGTCTTGAATGGAACATCTACGAAGCGACTGATGAAAACACGACCGAAGGCGCGGTGGCGCGACGCATCGCACAGTTGATGGAAGAGCGAGCGAAGTCGAATCAACCGTTCTTTCTCGCCGCTGGCTTTCGCAAACCGCATCTGAAGTGGGACGCTCCGAAACGCTACTTTGATCTTTACGACCCGGCTCAGATTCCGCTGCCGCAAGAGCCGCCCGACCACCTCCACAACGTGCCGCGCGCTGCTGCTCCCTATCTCAATCAGAAAGGAAGTCCATTGAAAGATGATGAGTGGCGACAAGCGTTGAGGGCCTATTACGCCTGCATCTCGTTTATGGATGCGCAGGTCGGTGTGCTGCTCGATCAAATGGATCGCTTAAAGTTGTGGGATAACACGGTGGTTGTCTTCTTCGGCGATCACGGTTACAACCTCGGCGAGCACGGCGGCGCATGGGAGAAGGTCAAGCTGTGGGAAGAGTCGCTTAACGCGCCGCTCATCATCGCCGCACCGAAAGCAAAAGGAGTAGGCAAGGCGAGTCAGCGCACCGTCGAGTTGCTGGACATCTACCCGACGCTCGTCGAGATGTGCAATCTGCCGTCTTCATCTTTAAGAAGACTCGAAGGCCGAAGCTTGCTGCCGCTGTTGCAAAACCCGAGGGCTGCTTGGAACAAGCCCGCTTACAGCATGGTCGGCACGCCCGCCCTGGGCGGACGGTCAGTGCGCACTGAAGCGTGGCACTACGTCAAATGGACGAGAGGCGAGGGCGGCGAGCAACTCTATGACATGCAACGCGACCCGCGCGAATATCGCAATCTTGCCGGTGATCCGAAGTATGCCAAGACAATCGCCGAGATGCGCCGCTTACTCGAACAGGAACGGCAAGTAACCACGCCCAAGACAATGATGCTGCAGCGATAAGGCCGTAACTAAAGAGCGAAAGACTTGAAGTTCAGCCGCCTGATTCCATCCGGCGCTGAGCAGTTAAAACAGAAGCTGACCAAGGCGGGTTGTGCGATTGCTTGTCCGAACGCAAACGGTACAAGTGCCGGGAGCCACATGGTGATCAAACACAATACTCGCTTATTCATAGCTGACACTCTTCTGCACAACTTCAAAGCCGGCATCATACTCGTTAATCGTCGCCTGGTCCGTTTATTCACAGGCATCTTACTGCTCTCCCTAAACCTTTGGCGACTGAAATCTCTTTAGCTTCGGTGTTGACGAAAGTCGGGTATCTCGGCTAAGACATCGGGCAGAACATAATTCTGTCAGTCGGTTTTACCTAAATCGTAGCTTGCAACAGTGGAACACCGGACTCACCGCCGCAGACGCAACGAGCGCAGAGGGGGCGCAGAGGGTTGAGTGGTTTTCCTCTGCGTAAACTCTGTGTCCTCTGCGTCTCTGCGGCGGTGAACGCTTCGGTGCGTTACGATCAGGCCACGAGTAGCACAGTGTACCAATGTCATGTGGTTTGATTTAGCTGTAAATCTGTTTGTGATACACCGAGAGGATTCATCAAATGCGTAGGTCAATCGCTTTGCAGAGCTTCATGGCCGCCCTCGGGCTGTATCTAAGCGTCCTGCTATTTTTAACCGCCCCCACATACTCTACCGGGCAAGCGGGCAAACGCCCGAATATCCTCTTTATCATCGCCGATGACTGGTCGTACCCGCACGCCGGCAGCTATGGGGACAAGGTCGTGAAGACGCCGAACTTTGATCGTGTCGCGCGCCAAGGAGCGCTTTTTACAAACTCGTTTTGCGTGTCGCCCTCGTGTACGCCGTCACGCGCGGCCGTGCTTACGGGGCAAGCCGTGCACCGCCTTGAGGAAGGAGCTAATCTGCACGGCTTCTTGCCAAAGAAGTTTGCCGTCTACCCGGACCTGTTAGAAGCCGCCGGCTACCACGTCGGCTACACCCGCAAAGGTTGGGCCCCCGGCGTGCTCGGCGGCACCGGCCGTGTGCAAAACTCACAGGTGACGGCGACGCAAGTTATCGACTCCGCGAAACTCGAAGAGAACGGCAGAACGCGCAACCCGGCCTGCCCGGCCTTCAAAAGCTTTGAGGAGTTTTTCAAGGGTAAACCCGCCGCGAAGCCTTTCTGTTTCTGGTTCGGCAGCAGCGACCCGCACCGGCCTTACGTCAAAGGCAGCGGGCTTCAATCCGGGATGCGACTCGAAGATGTGCAAGTCCCGGCGTTCCTGCCTGACACGCCCGAGGTTCGTAGCGACATCCTCGACTACTACTTCGA
>JACCTF010000586.1 GCA_013812565.1 Pyrinomonadaceae bacterium
GAGGTATGTTTTTTCAATTAGATGCGCTCGCTCGCGGCTGACGAACAGCAAGTCGGGTTCACGCCCATGTACCGACGCCGGGGTGCGCATTACAAACGGCGCGGGCAAAAGTACGCCAAGATCGCGAACTTTAACGAAGAGTCCTAATACTTGGACGAAGAACACGACAATCTCTTGATGTTGCTTTGCTGCTGGCGACATCACATGCACCTCCCCATCAATCCACTCCGCCATCGTATGTTCGCTGTCCCACCGAAGAAACTCTTCAAAAGTCATCTTCTCTCGCGGGGCAACCTGCTCGGTCACATCGGATTCTTTAACAGCCATTGGTTCCACTCCGTTGATGATGATTACCTTGCCGGCCACCCACTCCGCCACCACATCCACATCGCTTCATTCAAGAAACTCTTCAAATGTCAGCTTCTCTTTCGGCGCTACAGGATTGTTCACATCGACTTTCTTGATCCTCATGGGTGTCGCTCTCGTAAAGCGTCTGCCCCTAATTGTACTAAAGATGGTACAACTTCATGCTCATCTTCCTTCTACTCTTACTCGACTCATGCTTGCGCGCAACCATCGGATCACTGTCTTCACTTCATTCTTCATCCTTCATCCTTTCATACCGCCACTCTCGATGAAGAAGAAACCTTAGCGATTGTTCCTCAATCATCCATCCATCGGTCGTATAGCAGATAGGCACATCAATTTGAGCGGTCGGTTCTGGCCCCTCTGTCCACATCTCCCGTGCAATCTCTTCGCACCGCAGACCCCAGTATTGTGCGCCCGAGTAGATGCTTCGCCAATAGACGCCGTAGAGCACCTTATAGGCTGTTCCCCTCACCTGAATGTACAGAGGCTCACCAGCTAAAACTCGGTAATCGATTTTCCCAAGCAAGTCGAAGAGTCGACTCTGATCAGTGGCGCTCGGCTCACCGCTTTCGGCTTCCACCGGTTTACAGCTTAGCGCTTTTGCTAGTGGAGTAGGCTGACGCGCTCGGTCGGCTTCGGCGCTCGGTTGCGATGTATCTGCCCACAAACTTACGGAGTCCATTAACGACGCCTCCACTTATCGATTGCGGATGTGGGATTGCGGATTGAAAGGCGGAACCTCTGTTTCTTCAATCCGCATTCCGCAATCCCACATCCGCAATCGAATCATTCGTACCTCAAAGCCACCATCGGATCAACCTTCGCCGCACGGCGTGCCGGGATGTAGCAGGCCACAAGCGCAACCAGGGCCAACATCAACGCGACTCCAATGAAAGTCATTGGGTCAGTAGCGCTCACGCCGTAGAGCAACCCGGCGAGGACGCGGGTTGCGGCGAAGGCCGCAACCAATCCCAGACAGACGCCGATGAGCGTTAAGGTTAGTGATTGCTGGGCGACCAGCCTGAGCACGTCGCGGCGTTGAGCGCCGAGCGCCATGCGAATGCCGATCTCGCGCGTGCGCTGGGCGACGGTGTAGCTCATCACGCCGAAGATGCCCATTGCTGCCAAGAGCAAGGCGAGCAGACCGAAGACACTAGCGAGCGTGGCTGCGGTGCGCGGTCCCCACAAGGCGAAATCCAAGTGCTCGTTCCTCGCCTTGATGTTGTAAAGCGGTATCCTTGCATCGAGCCTGTTTACTTCCCCGCGCACGCGCTCAGCGATATTGGTGACATGCCCGCGCGCACTCACGACCAAAGTCATCTCCGGCCGATAGTTCTGAAGCTGCGGCAGGATCATGTAGCTTAGCGGATTCTCTCCTAGGGTGCGATACTTGCCGTCTTTCACGACGCCGACGATCTCGCGCAAAGGTAATGACATCTCCACGCCAGTGCGGAAGCGCTTGCCTATGGGGTTCTCTCCGGGGAAAAAACGGCGTGCAAACGTTTCGTTGACGATGACCACTTGGGGCGCACCCTCTCCGTCTCGCTCGGTGAAGTCGTGCCCCTGGAGGAGAGGAATCTGCATCGTCTCGAAGAACTTCAATCCGACAATCGTCACATCCACGTTTACACCGCTGCCGGGCGCGGGCGGCGCTTGCCCTTCGACGATGACCGGGCCGGTCGAACTCCAACCATCTCCGAGCGGCAGCCGACTCGCGATGGCTGCCGAACGAACTTCGGGCAAGCTCTCGATACGACGCGTGACCTCCGTCGAAAACCGCTTGCCTGCCTCTTTCGTGTAGCCAAGCAAATTCAAGTCGAGTTGCATCGACAGCAGGTTTTCGGTTTGAAATCCTGGATCGACTTTCAGCGTTTGTTGCAAGCTCTTGACGAACAGCCCACTGCACACAAGCACCATGAGCGACAAAGCGATCTGCGCGACAATCAACAGACTACGAAGATTCCATCCACGCCAGCCTGTCCTTCCGCCGGCAACGGTGAGTGTCTCACCTTTCAATACCGGCACGACGTCAGGGCGGGAAGCTTGCAAGGCAGGCGCTAAGCCGAAGACGACGCCGGTCAGAATGGACACGACAAGCGTCCAGCCGAGCACGCGCTGGTCCGGGCTGAAGTCGAGCGCAATGTTGTACGAGAAAAAAGAGGGTGTGAAGGCCAACAACAGATCGGCAGTCCAGAAAGCGACAACTAAACCGAGCGCTCCTCCTAAAGACGAGAGCAGCAGACTTTCAGTCAGCAACTGCCGGATGATGCGCCAGCGGGTGGCGCCCATCGCGAGCCGGATAGCGATCTCTCTGCGCCTCGCGGTGGCACGAGCTAAGAGAAGGTTCGCGACATTAACGCAGGCGATCAGGAGCACCGCGCCGACGACTACCATTGCGAGCCCCCCGCCAAGCCGGATCGTCTGCATCACCTCTCGACTGTCGATGCGACCTTCCAGCTCAGAGATGACCACCACCCGCTCCCGCTCGTGCTCGGTTCGAATCCTTGGATAGCTGGCGGTTAACCGGCGCGCGATCGCCGTCATATTAGCTTCGGCTTGTTCGAGGCTCACGCCGGGCTTCAAGCGCCCGATCATGTCGAACCAGTTCGCGCCACGGTTTCCCAGCAGATCATCGCCTGACATGATCTCCCGCTGCATCTGTATCGGCACCCAGAAGTCCATTGCCAGCGGGAACTTTGTGCCGAGGAACTTCTGCGGCGCGACACCCACCACAGTGAACGTCGTGCCGTTCAGCATGATCGTCTTTCCCACTATCTCTCTGTCAGCCGCAAAGCGGCGTTGCCACAGACTGTGACTGATGACAACGACCGGGTGCGTACCCGGCGTGCGGTCTTCTTCCGGGAGAAAAGTGCGCCCTTGCACAGCGCGCACGCCCAGCGCGTCGAAGTAGTTGCCCGTGACAACCTCGCCCCAGAGCAGATCATTCTGAATTTTGCCTTCGCTGCTACCGACGGCTGCGCCAATCATAAAGTGACCGACAAGGCCAGAGAAGACCTCGTTCTGATCTCGGTAGTCCACGTAATCAGGGTATGAGATTTCATTGAAGTCCCTTCCGTCGCGGTCCGATTCAAAAGGCACCACGAGCTGGTCAGGATCTTCGACCGGCAGTGGGCGCAACAGAAAAGCGTTGACGGCGCTAAACGTCGCACTATTCGCGCCGATGCCCAAAGCCAAAGCGAGCACTGCCACGAGCGTAAAGCCCGGAGCCTTTGCGAGCATCCGCACGCCGTATCGTATGTCTTGCCAAAGTGTTCTCATTCGTCACACCTCCAACAATTGCGGAATGCGGAATGCGGATTAAGGAAACAGAGCTTTGTCTTTCAATCCGCATTCCGCATTCCCACATCCGCAATCAAATCATTCGTACCTAAGAGCAACCATCGGATCGACCTTCGTTGCACGACGTGCGGGGATATATGTCGCCAGCATCGCCACTACTGCTAGAAAAAGAGATGTGCTCCCAAACGTCACCGGATCAAGCGGGCTGAGATCAATCAAGGCCGCGGCGAGTAGGCGCGAGGTAACTGCACCACCGCACATCCCTAAGAAGATTCCCACAATGATCAATCGCAGACCTTGCGCAAGGATCAACTTGAGTACGTCGCTCTCCCGCGCGCCCAGAGCCATGCGGATGCCGATCTCGCGCGTTCGCCGACTCACCACATAAGCCATCACACCATAAAGCCCCACTGCCGCCAGCAGCATGGCGAGGAGGCCGAGCGCGGAAGCGAGCAGCGCAATCCCGCGAAAGGGAGCCATCTGAAAGCTCAGGGAATCTTCCACCTCGCGGAGCGAAACCAGCAGGTTTGGATCAATCGCTTCGGCCTCGCCGCGCACGGTTGTCATCACCGTCTTCGGATCATCTTCGGTGCGGACAGCGAGGTACATCGGCGACGTGTTACTGGCTGGTGTTGAATGATGAGGAAGGTAGAGATAAGCATCATCCGCTCGCCACACCCACCCGCTGCGCGTGTCGCGCACGACGCCGATGACTTCGCTTGATGAAAAGGCGCTTGATGAAAAGGATGGCGTTGCCCCTTCTTTGTTCGCTGATTCTTTATTCGTTGAAGCTGCGCCGATGCCGATGCGCTTGCCGATGGGGTCTTCACCGGGCCAGAAGCGGCGCGCGGTTGTGTCGCTGATGATGACGACCGGCGCTCCCGTCTGACTCTCTTCCTCGGTGAAGACGCGGCCACGCGACAGCGAGATACCCAACGTCTCGAAGTAGCTTGGCGAAACGATGTTGTAGTTGGCTCTGAGCGGGCGATTGTTTGGCGTCTCGCGTCCGGGGATCATAACGGGCGTGGTAGGCGGCATGCCTGTGAGCGGTTGTTTGTGAACCTGACTCACTGACTTTACGCCCGGCGATGCTTGCAGACGCTCGGCGAGTTGGCGACGAAACTCCGCTTCCCGGCGCCCGTTCTTTGCTTGTGCGGGCAAGCCGACGGCAACGGTGAAGACGTTTTTTGTTTCGAGTCCGGTATCAATCGTCTCCAGTTTTCGTAGGCTCCTGACCAACAGACCGGCGCTGATAAGCAATGTCAAGCACACGGCGATCTGTGCAACGACTAGCGCACTGCGAAGTTTGGACTGGCTCACGCGCTGGCCTAAGGTAGAGCCTTCGTCTTTCAACGCGGCGGTCAGGTCGGTTCTTGATGACTGCAAGGCGGGCGCGAGGCCGGATGCGATTCCGGCGACTAAGGACACGAGCAAGGTGAAGCCGAACACACGATAGTCTGGATCGAGGTCGAGCCTGAACGAATCAGCATACCCGACCGGCAAAAACATCGAAGACAGAACAATCGGATACAACAGGCTAATAGTCCAAACGGCCAGCAGCAGACCCACCGCTCCGCCCAACACGGAAATTAAAACGCTTTCCGTCAACAACTGCCGGATCAGACGCCCGCGACTCGCTCCCAAAGCAAGTCGCACGGCAATCTCTTTGTGCCGGGACGCGGCCCGCGCCAGCAGCAGATTCGCGACGTTGGCGCAGGCGATCAACAAAACTAATCCGACCGCTGTTAGAACCGGCAGCACTACCGGCAGAAATTCTTCATCAAGGTTGATGAAGGTCGCTCCGGGTTTAGCCGTCACGCGATTTTTGCGATTCTTGCCCGGATGAGCTTGAGCGAGTTGTTGAGCAATCACCGTCATCTCCGCCTGAGCTTGTTCGAGAGAGATGCCGGGCCTCAGGCGTCCGATCAAACTTACCGAGTTCACATTCCGATCACTGAGCCAACCTTTGTATCCACCAACTTGGTCACGCATCATCAGCGGAACCCAAAAATCGGGAACCCGCGGTTGAGTGCCGATGAACTCAGTGGCGGCAATTCCGACTACGGTGAACGGGTGTCCGTGAAGCTTGATGGTCTGTCCTACCAGATTTGGATCAGCGGCGAACTTACGTTGCCAGAAGCCATAGCTCAACACGACAACCGGATGCGATCCCGGAGTGAGGTCTTCTTCAGGAAGAAAGGTGCGGCCGAGAGCAGCTTGGCCTCCGAGCACCGAAAAGTAGTTTCCTGAAACGATAGCGCCGAAGGCATATTGATAACCGGCGGCAAGACTCGCCTCATCGCCGGAAGCCGCACCGGGCGGCGCGTCACCAATGGCAAGAGCGGTTTGATTCCAGGCGACTAAATCGGAGAAGCTGGAGTTGCGATCACGGTAGTCGAGGTAATCAAGATAAGAGAAGAGATTATGACGTTCACCGTTCTGATCCACACCGGATAGATTGACGATCCGCTCCGGGTCTTTGATCGGCAGCGGTCGAAGCACGAAGAAATTGAAGAAGGTGAAGAGTGCGGTATTCACACCGATGCCCAATGCCAAGGTCAGCACCGCCACGGTTGCGAAACCGGAGTTCTTCAACAGCATCCGAATCGCATACCGCACGTCTTGCCATAAAGTTTTCACCACATCACCTCTTTTGGGTAGTAGCTCAAGCCGGGGAGATAGGGCAGAAGCCAGACCATTAGGGAGGGCGTACTCACACCATTGCACACGCGCGGGCTTCTGCCTGTATCTCCCTCGACTGACTCATTACCTAAACGCGATACGGCGCATGCATTTCGTCGTCTGTCAATCATCCTTGTAATTGTTCATCTATCACTCGTACCGCAGCGCAATCATCGGATCGACCTTCGTTGCGCGTCGTGCTGGGATGTAACAGGCCAGCAGCGCAACAGTCACTAGCAGTAAAGCGACACCGGCAAACGTAATTGGATCACTCGCGCCCACACCGAACAGCAGTGTGGACATCAAACGACTCAAGCCAAAGGCTGCACCTAAACCAATACTAAGACCGGCGACGATCAATACAATCGCCTGCCGCATCACCAGTTTGAGGACGTCTCTGTTCTGTGCGCCCAGTGCCATGCGAATGCCAATTTCGTGCGTGCGCTGTACGACCGAGTAGGCCATCACGCCGTATAAGCCGACGCTTGCCAGCCCCAACGCCAATGCAGCGAAGATGCCGAGCAACAACATCGCGAAGCGTCGCTGCGCCATCGAGTCAGCGACGAGTTGTTCCATCGTCGTCACTCGGTAAACCGGCAGCTCCGGATCGAGTGTTTTAATCGCGCCGCGCACGGCACCCGCAAGGCTTTCCGGTTCACGGGCTGTTCGCACCGCCAGGAACATGTTGGGAGAAGGGCGCTGACTATGCGGGATGTAGTATTGAACGCGCGACTCGCCTTCGAGGCTCTTCTGTCTAGTGTGGCCGACGATGCCGACGATCTCGCGCCAGCGCGGAGTATCACTATCGCCCACGTTCTCAAACGTGATGCGTTTGCCCACAGGGTCTTCACCCGGCCAGTATTTACGCGCCATCGTTTCATCAATGAGCGCAACTCCGGGAGAATCCGCCGTGTCTCGCTCCGTGAAGAGGCGTCCACGGATGAGCGAGATGCTCATCGTCTTGAAATAGTCGGATGTCGCCGCCCAGCGATCACCGTGCGGAGACGACTGACCCGGCGCCACTCCCCGCCCCTCTATTTGGAAACTCCCGCTTGTGTTCACCCCACCCAGCGCCACCACCTAAATAGCCCCCAC
>JACCTF010000663.1 GCA_013812565.1 Pyrinomonadaceae bacterium
GGGTAGCTCCCTGACGTGCAACGAACCCAAGCTCTCACGCTGTTCGCTGGATGCTGTGCTTATCAGCGGGGTGCCGCCTTCGACCGTGACTACCTCAGCCACTTGACCCACCTCCAGCGCATACGTCTCGCGGGCATTCTGAGACGCGGCCAATTCGATGCCCTTATTTAAAAGTGTTTTGAACCCCAACTTTTCGATCTTGAGCGTATAGGAGCCGACCGACAAAGCAGTGAAGGCGAATTCGCCCGCCTCATCCGTTGTGGTTTGTTTCACCGCGCCCGTACCTTCATGGGTGATCATCACTTCGGCTCCAGGAATTGCTGCCTCGCTTTGATCCCGGGTGATCCCGTACAGTGTCGCCGTCGTCACCTGCGCCTGGCACAGTGCCGCCGATCCAAACACCATTGTTGCCACTGCGAACAATGTGATTACGCTACGCATACTCATTTTGCTCACCTCATCTCTAATGTGGAAGGGCATACGCGAGGATGCAGAAAGCTGATTACGCAATCTCACGTCTGCAGTCGGTTGGTTGTTTACTTCGCTAAATTGAAGAGTAAGCTAATCTCGTAGTTGCCGATGTACGTCGAGCCGTTCTCGTGCACGACGTAGTAGAAAGCGCCCCAGCCCCCATCCGAACTCTCCCCTGACAAGCGATCAGCCTCTCCTTCAGCAACGCTTGACCATGCGGCATTCGTTTGCCGGAAATCATCCGGTGGCCGGATCAGGCGAAGAACTCTTGAACCGGCTTGAAGCCGACATACTTCGTGCCCGACGCGGGTTCGACGTAATGGAATGACCTTCCCGAAGGCGTGTTCTCAACCGTCTTCGTCCAATCGATGCCGAGCGCCGAGTAGATCGTGCAGGCAATGTCTTCCATATAGATCGGGCGCTTTGCTTCCCAACCGGCATCAACGACTTTGCCGCCGTGTTCGTCGGTCTTGCCCAAGACCGCGCCTTTCTTCATCCCGCCGCCCGCGAACATCCCCGAGTGGACGTGCACGTAGTGTTCGCGCCCCTGCCGAGTTTCGCTCGGTTGCCCCGGCGTCCGACCGAATTCGCCCATGCAGACCACCAGCGTTTCATCGAGCAGCGTCTTCCCCGGACTGTGTTTGGAAGGGATGCTTGCGAGGTCGTTGATCAGGCTCGTGTAAGCGACGTCGAGTTCGCGGATCAGCGCCGGATGGTTGCGCGTGTCTTCCTTGTAAATGTTGCCGTGATGATCCCAGCCGCCGTGACTCGCCAGGATAAAGCGCGTCCCGGCGTCCGCTTGAAACAGATTGCGCGCCAGCACCAGCGAGTTGCCGATGGGGCTTCCCCCATACCGTTTCTTGTCCTCGTCGGTGATCTTGAAGACCTCCGGCACGCGCGGATCGTTCATGATCGCCCACGCGCCGCGGTAATACTCGTGATAGTCGGCGAAGCTGCGGTCCAACTCCGCGCTCTTTCCGCCGCGTAGTGTTTGGTCGATCTGCTGCAAGCGCTCATAGCGGCGACGGAAGGTTTCCTCCATCCCTTTCTGCGGAGCCAGATTCGGCGGGCCATCGCTGACCGCGAGACTCATGGGGCCAAATTCCGCCGAAAGAAATCCCTGATTGATCAGCCCCGCTTGATTGCCCGCAGAATTCATCGCGATGTAAGCAGGCAGCGAATCCGAAGGCTTACGCTCTTTCGCCATCTCGTGACAAATCACCGCCCCGATTGACGGTACCTCCTTAGCGAGCGCGAGGTTCAGCGGATGACCCGTCTGAATGTAATACTGCGCGCGGCCATGCACCGCATCCCACGCGGCGAGGCTGCGCACGACCGTGATCTTATCGAGCACGCCGGGCAGATTTTTGAACAGCCCGGCGGGCAGCTTCAGGTCGCCCGCGAAGCTGCGTATATCGAAGTAGTTCGGCGTCCACTTGCCTTCTCTAGCGTCGAGAGAGTCAACCTGGCTCATCCCGCCCTCAAGGTTGATGAAGATCACCTGCCGGGCCGTGCCCATCGGTTTTACTTGCTCCTGGGCGCGAACATTGAACGGCCGAAAGGTTCCCAAGAAACCGCCGACCAGACTGACGCCGCCGACGCGCAGCAGTTCGCGCCGGGTCAAAGATAGTATGTTTCGTTCGTCGTGTTTCATAGCTTTATATACCTCAATAGTTGAAGACGAAATCCAGTTTATTCAGCAAACTCCAGTGCAGATCCTCGGCGCCTTGTTTGCGATCCCGGTCGAGCCATGACACCGCGAGTTGTTTCTCCTGCGCGAGCGGGTTGCGCGAGAGCGTTGCCAAATAAAGTTCATCGACAATCTCCCCGCTCGTCTTTGCCGACTTCACTAACTGATCGACCAGGCTGCCCCCTTCGGCGAGCACGCGCTTTGTCACAAACCCATCGTTCATCAGCATCATCGCCTGCAAAATCGAACCGCCCGATTGACGATCAAACTGCTCGCGATTGCTCTGCCCGAAGGTGTGCAGGAAGTTCTTCGCCTCCCGGTTGCCGATGTCTTCCGGCGTTCCGGCCTCGGTCCAGAAACGCATCGGGGCGAGCGGGCTTCCGTAAACCCGATCCTTGCGCTTGTAGTTGCCGAACACTTGAGTGGCCTGCGAGATCGCGTCGTGAACCTGTTCGGCCGTCAGCAACTTGACATAATGGCGGGCGAAGTACGGCGTGTAACTCTCCTTCCATTCACCGTCGAAACGCGAAGAAAGCTGATAGGCGCTCGACCTCGCCATCGTGCGCATCAGGTGTTTCAGACTAAACCGATGCCCTGCGAAATCCCCGGCCAGCGCGGCCAGCAATTCGGGGTTCGTCGGCTGCACCGTCCACGGCGCGGGGGGTGGATTCTTCGGGTCCTGCCGCGCTAAGTCGAACGAATCTACGGGATCGACAATGCCCAATCCGAAAAACTGCTTCCAGATAAGGTTAACTGTCGCGCGCGCAAACTGCGGATGATTCGTCAGCATCCGCGCAAACTGCGGACGCAGCGGTTTGTTCAAATCAGCTTTTTCACCCGTCAGGATAAAGGTCGGATGAACCTCGCCGCCTTCGCGCGGCAAACGTACTGAACTGTCAGCCTTCGAGTCGTAGCCCGTGCCATCATCAGTGATCGTGTAGCGGTCCTGATAGGTAATTACCCGCACCCGCGTCTTCCCGAAGAACGCGCCCATCTTCCAGAAGTCGCTGCGCTTCTTCGAGACCAAATCGAGGCTGACCTTTTCGAGAAAGCCTTTGCCGACATGACACGAAATGCACTGGTAGTTGGTGCCGAGGAAGATGCGAGCCGATTGCACGATGGTTTCGTCCGCCGTGTCCTCATACATGTTGTCGTACATCGAGGCACCGGTCACATGCCAGCGCGCCAGGTAAGCGGTCGGCGCAGCATCGGGCATCCAGTTGGTGTTCGGAGCAGAACTTGTAAGCATCTCCGTCACCAGCCGGTCATAAGGTTTGTCCTCTTTGATCGATTGCCGCAGCCAACGGTTGAAATTTTGCATCGCCGGATCACCAATGCGGTTGGCGGCGGCTCTCACCAGATCGCCGTACCAATAACCCCAGTGATCCACCCACGCTTGGCTCTCAAGCAGTTCGTCAATCAGCCGGTCGCGTTTGTCTGCGGCGGTATTGCTGACAAAGGCTTTGAGCTGCTCGGGAGTCGGGATGCGACCCGTAAGATCAAGGTAGATGCGGCGGCAGAATTCGTAATCGTTTGAGAGCGAGGCATGCGGAATTCGGTCCTTCGCCATCCGGGCAAACAGATGTTGGTCAATCAGGTTGCGAATGGCAACCTGCTGTCTATTTGTGCCGGTGTGCGGCAGTTTGGCGGCGACATCGCTGGTTAAGTCGCTGATTTGTTTGTCTGGACGCGCTGTTTTGACTGTGGCGTGCTCGTCATCATAAGTATTCGGCGAGAGCGGTTTCTCCTGCGGTTTCTGCGCTAGATGCGAAGCTGCTCCGAACCAAATGGCGAATGCAATCCAGATGGCAAGGACAAACTTCTTGATGAGTGTTATGTGTCGCATAATAGTCCTTCCTCTTCATTTACTGTATGACTTCAGGGTCGAAGATCATCCCCGCCGGCTTGCCTTCACCCGCGACGGTACTGATGACGCCTTTGGTATCAACTTTTCTGACGCGGTGATTGGCGCGGTCGGCGATAAGGACGCTTCCGTCTTTATCGATGACGATCTTCTGCGGCGTGTTTAGTTCGGCCGCGGGCGCTTTCCCCCGATCGCCGCTGAAGCCGGATTGTCCTGATCCGGCAATGGTCGTGATGATTCCGCCACGAACTACGCGGATGCGATTGTTGCCGCTGTCCGAGATGTATAGATTGCCTGCTTGGTCAACCTCAATGTCAGTGGCAGAGAAGATCTTCGCTTTCTCCGCCGGACCATTGTCACCCACGAAGCCAGCGCCATAAACCCCTTCGCCGGCGCCGAAGCCGATTAGCGTATGAATCTTTCCGTCAAGGTCAACGCGCCGTATGCGGCTGTTGCCCGCGTCGCTGATAAAGACGCTGCCGTCGGGCGCGACGGCCACCGCCATCGGCAGGCTCATCTGCGCCTTGTTTGCCAAACCGTTGTCGCCGCCAAAACCCGGTTCCGATCCGGCGAAAGTTTGTATCACCCCGCCCCGATCGACACGCCGCACAACATAATTATGTGTGTCGGCAATCAGAATGTTCCCTTTCGAGTCAACCGCAACCCCTTGCGGACTGTTGAGCGAAGCTTTCAGCGCCGGGCTGTTATCGCCAGAATACTTGGCTTCGCCGCTGCCGGCCACGGTTGTAATTACTCCCTGACGGTCGATGCGGCGGATGCGATGGTTGAAAGTGTCGGCGATCAGGAGATTGCCTTCCGAATCAAAAGCCAGATCGTGCGGCGCGAAGAGTCGGGCAGCGACCGCCGCCGCCCCGTCGCCGCTGAATCCGCCCTCGCCCGTTCCGGCGACTACAGTCAGGCGATTCTGACGATCAAGTTTTAGGATGCGATGCGTCCCTGTGTCAGAGATAAACAAGTTGCCTTCCGAATCAAGCGCGAGTCCGTTGGGATAAATTAGCTTGACCGGCGAGACTCGGCTTTTGCCAACAGCTTGCGACGGGGTTGAAGCTGAAGATCCGTGCTGCCCGGCCCCGGTTTTGTCAGTAATCTCCCCTGTAATTGTCGCTGTCCCGGACTGCGCATAAAGGAGTGGAACAGTTAATAGCAGACATAAAAGAGAGACAGGATAGAGAAAGTTGAAACGGGAAAGCATCGGTAATAGTCCTTGGTTTCGTTTGAAAACAAACAAAACGCCTTCATATACCCCGCTACTTACGTTCTTCAGTAAAGCCCGCGTACTGTGAGAAGCGCGCCCGATTCCTGGC
>JACCTF010000865.1 GCA_013812565.1 Pyrinomonadaceae bacterium
TAATAGATGTTCCGAAGAATAAGAGCAATTCAGGTAAACTGGTTGCATGACTCTCAGACAAATCAACAACTTGAAACCTGGAAGACTGCGCGCCCTGACCGGTATGACCGTCAAGGCCCTCGGTGAACTGCTAGCCATCATCCTGCCGGAGTTGGTGCGGCGGCGCAAGCAGATCAAGCAGCAGCGAGTTGATCGCCAACGAGCCGTCGGTGGCGGTACTAAACGCAAACTCTCTGCGGCACAAGAAGTCTTGTTGGTGCTCGTCTATGTGCGCCATAACGTGGCACACGAAGTCGTCGGACACCTGTTCGGTGTCAGTGCTGACACCAGCGAGAATCTCTTTCACGAGATCGTGCCGCTGCTGCGGGAGTTGTTTCCGGCCAACCGCTTCGAGGCCGAGAAACGCTTTCGGCGTGAAGGAGCCTGCCTGCAAGTGGAGCAGATTGACCGTCTCTTGATCGATAGTTTCGAGACGGCGATCCCGCGCCCCTCGCACAAAGAGCGGCAACAGCGCGTCTATTCGGGCAAGAAGAAACGCCACACGCTCAAGACGCAGGTAGTGAGTGATGCGAGAGGCGAAATCCTCGACGTAGATGGTGGGCATCGCGGTCCTGCCGCCGACAAGAAGATTTATGAAGCCAGTAGTGTGGCGCAGCAGTTTCCCGGCGTACACAAGCAAGCTGATCTGGGTTATCTGGGAACAGAAGGGGTCCAAACACCGCATCGCAAACCGCGTGGCGCAGAACTGATCGAAGCGCAACGCGAGGAGAATCGGCAACTGGCCAGCGTGAGAGTGCATGTCGAGCACGGGATCCGGCGGCTGAAGGGTTTCAAGATCGTGCGTGAAAATTATCGTCATGCAAGTGGGCTGTTTCCGATGGTCGTGTCAGCGGTTGCCGGGCTTGTCCATCTCAATCGCATCTTGCTCTGAGGCGGAGGCTGAAGGTGAAGTGTGCCCACTTCACAGGTGGGTAGCGGGCAGCCTAGCTCTTTCACTATTCTTCGGAACATCTATTGCTCGGAAATCCAACACATCTTCCAATCTGATTTATGCGCCACCTTCAAATATAATATCCGCGAATGGATGCGGTGAGTGCTTCTCAGCTTCCCGCAGATACAATGTTTTAAGACGGCCTGAGTCAAGCCTCGTTTGGGCCGCAAATCTATTAAGAAGTTGTTTACCCGGAATTATCTGCTTCCAAGAATTAGAGTCATCATTTAGGCTTTGTTCTAGCTTTTCGACTGGAGTGAACCCCTATCTTGAGACAAGTAGTTAGAGCGTGTCGCAGAACTGGTTTTACTACCCAAATGTTGTACCGTTACCTTATTGGTAACACAAGTAATGGATCGTTACATGAGTTCTGCGACACGCTCTAGCTAGATCATTTTCGTCCTTTAGCGTGTTCTGATGAATACGATGGACAAGGCGTTCAATTAGCCGCCGTTGTTCCGGGACAGATAGTCTGTTAAAGCTATCTTCGATTTGCGACACTATTGACTGCTCCATCACCGTAACTTCTAGTTCAGAATCCCGCTCGCACAAATCAATGACACTGAGGCTGTGATGCCTCAAGCCAGGAGGGCTTTAACCACCTTGCCGTGGACGTCGGTTAAGCGAAAGTCGCGCCCGGCGTGGCGGAAAGTTATCTTCTCGTGATCGAAACCGAGCTGGTGCAGGATCGTTGCGTGAAAGTCGTGGACGTGCACCTCGTTTTCGATCACTTTGCCGCCGTAGTCGTCCGTTCGACCGTAAGCTATTCCGCCTTTCACACCGCCCCCGGCCATCCACGAGGAGAAGGCGTTGCTGTGATGGCTGCGGCCGGTCGGGCCGTCGATAACCGGAGTGCGTCCGAACTCGGTTGTCCAAACGACAAGCGTGTCTTCGAGCATGCCGCGCGATTTGAGGTCCTTGAGCAGACCGGCGATGGGTTTGTCCACATTCCTGGCGAGCGGCTCATGCGTCTTCATATCGCCGTGCGCGTCCCAGTTCTTCGAAGACCCGCTATCGATCAATTCGATGAAGCGAACACCGCGTTCGGCCAGTCGCCGGGCGACCAAACATTGCCACGCGAACCCTTGCGAGCTTCCTCTCTCCAACCCGTAAAGCGCCAGCGTGGCATCGGTCTCCTTGGAGAGATCGAGCACCTCGGGCATTTCGCGCTGCATCCCGAAGGCGGTCTCGAACGATTTAATGCGGGCAGTCAAGACTGGATCGGTTGCGCGCTCGGCCAAGTGTTTGCGATTGAAGCGTTCGAGCAGACCGAGTTCACGCTGTTGTATCTGGGCCGAGGCGGCGCGTCGGTTGAGATTGGGGACAGGCTCGGCTCCGCTTGAGACGCGCGTTCCCTGGTGCGCTCCGGGCAGAAAGTCTGAACTCCACACTTGGCT
>JACCTF010000688.1 GCA_013812565.1 Pyrinomonadaceae bacterium
CCACGGCATGGGTGGCATGATTCGTATTGACGGCAAGGCTTACCGCTTTTTGGGACAGTGGCGCGCCGGCGACGTGCCGGCGATGACGCAAGTGAGAAGGGAAGTCATGCCGACGCGCACGATTTACGAGTTTGAGGCTGAAGGTGTGCGCCTCGCTTTGACATTCATGAGTCCGCTTCTTCCCGGTGATTTAGAAATCATGTCGCGCCCTGTGACCTACCTGACATGGGACGTGCGCTCAACCGACAATCAGTCGCATAAGGTCGCGCTCTACTTCGATTGCACTGCCGAGTGGGTGGTCAACACGCCGCATGACAAAGTGGTTTGGTCGCGCCACAAATTGGGTGATATGCAAATCTTGAAAATAGGGTCGCAGGAGCAGCCCGTGCTGGAAAAATCCGGCGATGATCTGCGCATCGATTGGGGTTATCTGTACCTGGTCAACCCGCAAGCGAGCGCGGCAAACTCCCAGGTGATCGCGCCTCAGCGAACCGTCCGACAGAGTTTCGCTACAAAGGGCGTGCTGCCCGACGCTGATGATCTGCGGATGCCGCGCGCTGTCAGAAACGAGATGCCTGTCTTAGCCTCGATGATGGACCTCGGCACGGTCGGGCAGACCCCGGTTTCACGCCATCTATTGATCGCGTATGACGATCAGTTCAGCGTTGAGTATTTCCATCGTCGCCTGCGTCCCTTCTGGCGGCGTGGGGGGATGGAGACGGATGCGCTTTTGAAGGCTGCGGTGCGTGACTATCCATCTTTAGTTGAGCGATGCAAAGCCTTTGATGCGGAGTTGATGGCTGATCTGCGGCGCGCTGGTGGAGAAGATTACGCGCAACTCGCGGCGCTCGCCTTTCGGCAGACGATTGCCGCGCACAAACTCGCGGCAGACTTTGATGGAACTCCTGTCTTCTTCTCGAAGGAAAACTTTAGCAACGGCTCTATAGATACGGTCGATGTCACCTATCCGTCGTCTCCATTCTTTCTGCTCTTAAATCCCGAACTGCTAAAAGCCCAAGTCACTCCGATTCTCGACTATGCGAAATCGGGCCGCTGGCCGTGGCCTTATGCGCCGCACGATCTTGGCACCTACCCGCTCGCCAACGGCCAAACCTATGGCGGCGGCGAAAAGTCCGAAGAAGATCAAATGCCCGTCGAGGAGAGCGGCAACATGTTAATCATGATTGCGGCGCTCGCAAAGACAGACGGCAACGCGGAGTATGCCGTGCGGTACTGGCCGCTTCTGACGAGGTGGGCTGAATACCTGCGCGATAAAGGCTTAGACCCGGAGAACCAATTGTCAACCGACGACTTCGCCGGTCATCTCGCGCATAACACAAATCTATCGTTGAAAGCCGTTCTTGCCCTTGGCAGCTATGCGATGCTCGCCGACATGGCTGGCAAGAAGACAGAGGCAGCAGCCTACCGCAAGTTAGCCGAGGGGATGGTCAGTAAGTGGATAACAATGGCCGACGATGGCGACCACTATCGTTTAGCTTTCGACAAGCCGGGCACGTGGAGCCAGAAGTACAACTTGGTGTGGGATCGTCTGCTTGGATTGAATCTGTTTCCGCCGCAAGTCGCCCGCAAGGAGATCGCTTTCTACAAACAGAAGCAGAACCCGTTCGGTCTGCCGCTCGACAATCGAGAGACCTATACGAAGCTTGACTGGATCGTGTGGAGCGCGACGCTCGCCGAGTCGTCACAGGATTTCGAATCGTTTACTCGGCCAATCAGTAAGTTCATCAACGAAACACCGGACCGCGTGCCGTTGACGGATTGGTACTGGACGCTCGACGGCAAGCATCGCGGCTTTCAAGCGCGTTCAGTGGTTGGCGGCGTCTATGTCAAGATGCTTGCCGACCCCAACATGTGGAAGAAGTGGATAGGGCGAGCGCGAGAGGGCAAGCGGACGGAAAGGGCAGGCGCTGTGAGAAGGTAATAGAATGAATGTTAGTGACGCTAGTTTTGAGGTACAGAGTTCAAGCTTTAGCTTGCTTGTCCGCGTCCGTCAGCAAGCTTTATGGTTAAACTCCGTACCTCATCATCTTTACCGTGCTGACGATGGTCGCTTCGGTGAAGTTCACCGTTATCTCCGAAGCATTATCCGGTCTCCTTAATCTTCTACAATTTCAATAAAGGCTTTGAGCAGACGCGCCCGCGCAGGGTGACGCAACTTGCGCAGCGCTTTAGCTTCGATCTGTCGGATGCGCTCGCGTGTTACGCTAAACGTCTGACCAACTTCTTCCAGCGTGTGTTCCTGCCCGATACTGTTAAGACCGAAACGCATCTTGATTACCTTTTCTTCCCTTGGTGACAGGGTTTGAAGCACTTCATCGGTGATCGCGCGCAGGTTTGAAGCCACCGCGGAATCAGCCGGGTTAATCTTTGATTTATCCTCGATGAAGTCGCCGAGGTGTGCGTCTTCCTCTTCACCCACGGGAGTCTCCAGTGAAATCGGTTGTTGCGCCATCTTGAAAACACTGCGCACCTTAGCCACGGTCATCTCCAGTTTCTGGGCAATCTCTTCGCTCGTCGGTTCGCGCCCCAGTTCCTGCACCAGAACCCGTGAAGTGCTTCGCAGCTTATTGATCGTCTCAATCATATGAACAGGGATGCGGATCGTTCGCGCTTGATCGGCGATGGCTCGTGTGATCGCCTGGCGAATCCACCACGTCGCATAAGTGGAGAACTTGTAGCCGCGCCGCCACTCAAATTTCTCAACACCCTTCATCAACCCGATGTTGCCTTCTTGAATCAGATCAAGAAACTGAAGCCCGCGATTTGTATACTTTTTGGCGATAGAGACGACAAGGCGCAGGTTAGCTTCGGTCAACTCACGCTTGGCTTGCGCCGTCTTGGCCTCGTTGATGACAATTGCTTGGTGCGAGCGTTTGATTTCGACGAGTGAATGATTGGTCTCACTCTCAATCCGCTTGAGGCCGCGCTTGGCCGCGCTAATGTGCTGCTTATACTCTTTCTCCTGCTCTGGTTTGATCCGTTTCTGCCTGAGTTTCTCCGTATACTTTTCGATCTCGCGTTCACCAGCGCGGATCTCTTGGTGGACTCGGCTGATCGCATCAATCAGCCGCTGACGGGTCGCTTCCCGTAATTTGAGTTGTATGATCTCATGCGCTATTTCGAGCCGAGTGCGTGCCACTTTGCGCTGCAAGCGAAGAATTTTGGTGCTGGTCTTGCCACGTGTAAGCTGCTGCTCTGCTCGCAGTTTTTCACATTCTTTAAGGACGCGTTGGTAGTGCTTGCGGATCTGTTCGATTCCTTCGAGCGTCCACTGGAGGTATTCATCGGCTTTATCTTCCTGTTCAGCAACCTCTGCCTGGTCGGAGAATGTGACAACATCGCGGATGTCGAGAGTGGCGGCCTCGAGTTGGTTGCCGATCTGCAAAAGTTCAGCGATGGCAATAGGTGAACGAGTAATGGCTTTCTGCGTTTTAATTAACCCGCGTTCAATTCGTTTAGCGATTGCTACTTCCTGCTCACGCTTCAAGAGTGGCACAGTCCCCATCTGGCGCAAATACATGCGTATCGGATCGCTGGTTTTATCTTCCACCCCGGCCGATAGATCGAGTTCATCCTCCTCCTCACCGAGGACTTCGTTGGTTTCATCCGTAATCTCTGATGAGGCGATGGCGACTTCCTCAATAAGCAATTCATCAGAGTCAGCTTCAGTGAGATTTACCCCACTAAGCTTTTGCAGAACATCCTCTGCCTCATCCGCTGAGGCTTCCTCCTGTTGCTCGTGATACCGATTTTCATAAAGCATATAAGTTTCGTTGCCAGATGCCAGCGTCTGGAGCACGCGGTCAGTCACATTTTTCTCAGCCATGCTTGAAAGTATACCTCTAGCGCGAGACACGATAAGTATGCCTGGAGAAGGCTTCGCGCGAAAACGCTCTCCATCTTTGTTGTCATCCTGAAAAACGGCTCGCCTCAGCACCCGATAAGCACGATGGACAACAACTTGGGTTAACGAGTAATTAGTAAAGTTAGATCAGCGAAGAAAGTGAAATGTTTAACCTTAGCGCCAAATCAAAAGTCTAATTATTGGATTCTGCCCCACTCTTAACAACCGCAATCAAACGAACGCAGAACTCACTTTATCACTGTTCCTACCGAAAATTACAGCGCAGTAAAGCCGAAGATCCTAAAACATCTGATTTCACCACTAGACACATCACTAATTACCGTCGCTTAACACCGTGTGGATTAATTTCAGATTTACTCATCGGATTTACTCATGGGCTTGCGTCAGAAGTCGATTTCAAACTTGCCGCGAACAGTTGTCCCGAAACTGTTGAAAAAATCGCCGACGCGTGGGCTCCCTAAGTTATTTTGTATGTCGCGCGGGTTGAAATGATTAGTGATGTTGAAGATGGCGACACCGATGCGCGCTCTGTGCTTCTCGAACTTTGGGATGGTGAAACCTTTGGTAATTTGCGCGTCGAGCGATATGTATCTGGGAAAGCGTCCCGCCATGTTTCGCCGACCAACGAATTCAAGTCT
>JACCTF010000868.1 GCA_013812565.1 Pyrinomonadaceae bacterium
GTGTGAATATCTTCATGGCGGAAGTGAAAACGCTGGGCGAGGTTTGACGCCTCTGCTTGCTCGTGCGCGGCGAGGCTTGGCGAGACCCCGGTTACGCAGAGCGCACGCTCACCTAACTCACTGGTCGCAACATACGCGACGTAGGAACTGTCGACCCCGCCGGAGTAAGCCACCAGTACCGATTCCATCTCGCGTAGAAGCCTTCGCAAAACGTGCTCCTTGGCGAGGGCTTCAGGAGAAACAGTAATGTCCCTTACGATCCCGCTTTGTTCCACTTCCTTGATCGCACTTTTCATAAAATTTCGTTGCTCCGCGTTGACGTACAACAGAGGTTAGATAAACGTATTGTCGCTACTTCTTTGGAATGATTTAATTCAAATTTGAGATGTTGAGCCACCGGCAGCGCATGTTAGCGCAGGCTTCTTCTGCGACGCAACCGTGGCTTAATTTTAGCGTCTTCCTCAACCAACAATCGCATGGACGTGGTACAGGGCACATGCTAATATCACGTTGGTAATCTACACCCCCGACATAACATCAGTTTTTAGCATTTGGGTGCAGGAAAAACCTTCGGTTTCCTTATCTATAACCTTAGTAATGCTACTGCGTTTTCGCCTCAAAGCTTTTTATGCGCTTGCTTTGTCGCTTCTGTTTTTCAGCTACTCCGCAATCCATGCGCAGAAGGCTGATTCAACCAGCGGCGAAGATGATCCGGCGACGCTCTTTGCGCGTGGGCAGGATGCTCATGCGCGCGGCGAGATGCAAGCTGCTCTCCAGCTTTACGAACAAGCCATCAAGCTACAGCCCGAACTACCCGAAGCAGAGTATCAACGTGCGAACGTACTGCTTGCCTTAAACCGCCTATCACAAGCCGAGCAAGGATTTCGACGTGCTGCCGAGCTACGCGGCGACTGGGCGCTGCCGCGTGCCGCTCTCGGTTCACTGCTTGCCCGCCAGGGACGTGACCGCGAGGCCGAACCGGTGCTGCGCCGCGCCCTTCAACTTAACCCGCAGAACCTTGTGGCAAGCGTCGCGCTTGCCGATCTCCGCACACGCGCCGGCGACACACGTGAAGCGCTACAACTATGGCGTCAGGCTACTGAAGCGAAAGACGCAACCGTTGCTAACTGGCTCGCACGCAGTCGACTGGAGCGCGCGGCAGGAGATCAAGCAGCGGCAACAAGCCTTGATCGCGCGCTGACGATTGATCCTAATGACGCGGCGGCACGCCTGGAACGCGCCGAGCGGCACATCGAAGCAAACGCGTACGCCAAGGCAGATGAAGACATCCGCGTCGCCGAACAGGCGGCCGCCAAGGGTGAAAGGAGAGATCCGAATCTCACCCTGCGTTTCGCGAATCTTTACGCGCGTGCGGGGAATAAGGAAGCAGCGCAACGCTCGCTCGACACGCTCGATGAAGCAACACGAAAGTCGCCGGAAGCGGTTGCGTTGCGCGTCCAGATCACGGGTGAGGTTGACAAGCAATCGGTTGTTGCGCTCGAAGATCTTCTTAAACGTGAACCGCGAAATGCGGCGCTACTCGCGCGTCTTGGTGAGTTCTATCGTACGGCTGATCCAAGCCGCGCGCTTGAACATTTCCGGCGTGCCGTCGAGATCGAACCGCGCAACGTTGATTACGCAACCGGCTACGGAGCGGCACTCGTTCAGTTACGCCGCTATGAAGAAGCAGCAAGCGTCTTGCAACGCATTCTCGCCTCCGCGCCGGACACCTACGCGGCGCATGCTAATTTGGCGACTGCGCTTGGTGAATTGAAGCGTTACCGGGAAGCGCTCGCCGAGTACCAATGGCTTCAAAAAGCGCGCCCGACTCTTGCGATCACAAACTATTTCATCGCCAGGACGCTTGATCTGCTTGGTGAATACCAGGATGCGCATGTCGCTTATGAAGCATTCCTCGCACAGGCCGATGTAGAAAAGAACCGCATGGAGATAGAGCGCGTCGCCTTGCGGCTTCCCATATTGCGTAATCAGATTAACCGCGGCGAAGGTGTCCGTCACAAGAAGAACTGAGCAGTGCAAATCGTGGAGTAACATTCTCCGCGTACAAACTAAAATAGCGTAGAGCAATTAGGAAGTATTAGTGATGTTGTATTTCGTTCCCAAGCAGCAGATCGCCGCCAGACTTCTGACCGCGTTAGTTTTCCTTCTGCTCGTTTGCTTCAAGGCACAAGCTCAGGATGAACTCGTGCCGGAGCAAAACATTCCCCCACCAATTAAATACATTTCGGAAAGTGAACGCACCAAATTGAACGGGGCACGCGATGAGAAGTCACGCGCGCGCCTTGGCCTTGAGCTGGCCGACGAGCGTTTGCTTCGCGCGGCACAACTAACCGAGGCACAGAGTTACGACAACGCCTCCACCGAACTTGGAGTCTACCAAGCGCTTGTTGATGATGTGATGAACTTCCTCCGCAAAAGCGGGAAGGTACGCAACAAGCTCCGTGACATCTACAAACGCCTTGAGCTAACGCTACGGGGTCATGGATCACGCCTTGAGGGGATACGTCGCATTACCCCGTCTGAACACGCGATTAATGTTCGATCCATCTTTGATCACACTAAACGCGCGCGCACCGAAGCGCTTAATGCTTTCTTCGGTGACAATGTGGTGAGCGACACCAACGAGGAAGAAGACGGAAAAGTCTCCGACAACAAAGGGGCAACCGATTCACCTCCGAAGGATTCCTCAAAGCAACAACCATAAATCGCTGTGTTGGCGTATCACCGGCAGAGAGCAAGAATGAATCACCAAATTTTCAGCAAGCGGCGGGGTGCAGCCTTCCATATCCTTAATGCGTTTATTTCTTCAATCCTTCTCGCCAGCGTGGCAGCCGTCGCGGCAATCAATTCGCAGCGTGACCATCTCATGCCGCAAGAAGTTGAACTCATACGTGAAGCACAGGAACTGGATAAGCGTACTGACGTCTTCATCAAAGCTGCCGAGCGAAGGCTGCTCAGCCTGACTGATCCGCATGCCGCACGGTCGAAGCAAGTGCAGAAGGACCTTGAGAAATGGGGCGAACTGCCGAAGGGGACGCGCGCCGAACTGCTCTCTGACCTTTCAAAAATCCTCGACGAAGCGATTACCAACATTGATGATGCAAGCGCCCGCGCACCTGAAAGCAAGCTGCTTCCGAAAGCTCTGCGTAAGCTCTCGGAAGCATCAACCGGATTCCTCGCCCAGTTGGCGCCGATGCGCACCGACACACAAGATGCACGCGAACGTGAAGCGCTTGAGCAAGCCATTGAGAACGTGCAGGAAATAGTCGCTGCCGCGAGCAAGCTTCCACCGCCGCCCGCCAAGAAGTAGAGGCTTAATCCCACTCCTTGTAGCTCCCCTTCAAGCTGGGAGATTTGCGAACTATGCTGTTGCAGATAGAATCAGGGAATAAGTTAGGCTACGATTCGCATCAATCCACATCTCTGTTCTGGTATATACACTGAACTGCTATGGACAATCGATACTACCCTGGAGTTGAAGTTGACGTTCCGCAAGTAATGGCAGAGTTGCGCCGTCTTTTTGACGATGACGACTATGAAGTGCAAACCATGCAAGTGTCTTCGACGGCTGTGTTGCAAGCCCGCAAATCCAACACGCTGCGCGACCTCACGGGCCTCTCCGCGGCGCTAACGATCAAGATCACGCCCGAGCATGGCGGCACGCGTGTTGAAATGGGAATGCAGAAGTGGTTTGACAAAGCTGCGGTGGCGGCTGTCGCCGTCTTCTTCTCAGCGGGACTGCTGCTGGCGCTGCCTGCGCTCGGCGCATATTGGCAGTACCGCGTAACGGAAGACGCATGGAAGATTATTGAAGACCACATCGCGCACCGCGCCGGCGGCTATGTTCCCCCGATGCCCGGACGCTGCGGCACGTGTGGTGCGGCGGCTGGCGCCGACTCTGCCTACTGCTCGACGTGCGGCGCAGATTTACAGGTCGGGCGCACCTGCGATTCGTGCGGCAACGTGCAACGTGATCCTTCAGCGCGCTTCTGCAATCGTTGCGGCAAACCGCTCGGGGGTTGACTTCGAAAGTAGTCCGGCCAAAGGTTCGACGCAAATAGTTTAGTCGTGTCTCAAAGCCTTGACCGGATCTATACGCGCTGCACGCGCCGCTGGGTAAAGCGCGGCGAGAATCGCGATCAGCATTGCGAAGAGAATAGCGCCAATCCACAGCCACGGTGGAAGCGCGAAGAAATCTATGAACGAAGCGTCGCGCGGACGCAAGATGAATTCGTAAGCAAGGCGGTTCGCAACATTTTCGATCCCCCCGGCGGCGAGCACTCCAATGACACCGCCCACTAATCCTATCAACGTCGCTTCAAAAAAGAAGATTAGTTTGATCTCCCGATCTTCAGCGCCAATGGCTTTCATGATCCCGATCTCGCGCGTCCGTTCGTAGATCGACATGATCATTGTGTTCGCGATGCCGAAGGAAGCGACCAGCAGCGAGATGCCGCCGAGCAGAGCGAACGCGGAATTAGCGACAAGAAAGACTTTCTGTATTTCATCCAACTGATCCACAATCGAGAAGCTGTTGAAGCCAAGTTCAGCAAGGCGATTCTTCACCTCCAACAAGACGCCCGGGTCAGTAACGCGCACCACAGCCGACGGGTATCCTGCCGTTTCATTCGACTGAATTGCGCCGCTCAAGCGCGCCAGTTGTAGAGCGACTTCGTTCATCGCATCGCGGTGCGTCTCCGTCCAACTCTGCGCTGCGGCGAGCGGGACATACAGACCGGCAGCGGGCATCAAGCCGCGAAAGCGCCTGCCGCCGGAGTTGCCGCCACTGCCGTTGCCGACTTCGTTTTGCAATACGCCGACGATGCGAAACGAGGCGGCCACAAGCCGTTCCGCATCCGCTTCGTCTGACGTTTCAGCTTCGAGCGGCAAGCCGAAGAAGCTGAGCGGTTCGTCCTTCTCTTCAGCCTCACGCGAAGCAGCACTTCCCTGTTGCGATAGAGCATCCTGGTCTCTACCTGCTGCACCCGTTGCTCTCCCTGCTTCCTCTCTTTTGGGCGGAGCGAGCAACTCCACCGTTTGTCCCACGGCATCTGTTGCCTTGTCGTAACCGAGTTCACTCACGAACTGCTGGTCCACCACCGCTTCATTAGTCTCCGGCGCGCTGATCATTCTTCCGGCAGCGAACCCGCGAAAGCGCGTCGCCTGGTTCGGCACGAGCGCGCCGCCGACCGTCTGCCGCACGACGCGCCCGTTGGCGCGCACGTAAGCCGTGAAGGAGACATTCGGCTCAGCGTAAGCGACACCCGGAATCTTTGAGATTTCTTGGATGGCCGATTGATCAAGCGTGCGCGCAGATGATCTTTCCGCGCCCGGCCTCCTCGCTGCTTGTCGCGGCGTGTCTGTCGGTTGGTTCGCGCCTTCACCTCCAAGAGGTTGGTTTAGCTGTGAGGAAACGATGCTGGAGAGGGTACGGCCATAGACGGTAATCTCATTGAACAGATCCAGTTCGCGGAAGCGCGCGATGGTGTTGCGTTCGAGTCCAAGCCCGAATGACATCATGATCACAATCACCGCCACACCGACAACAACGCCAATGGTCGTTAGTGCCGCACGCAGCTTGGCTTCGCGCAGATTCCGCCAAGCGAGACCGAGGATGTCAAAGATATGCATTGATCTTGCGGTTGAGTTCGGCGCTCAGTTAGTTAAGCATCGCGAGCTGTGTCTGCACACGCTTCAACTGCTCACGCACGTGCCCGGCATCTGTGGCCTTGACGGCGAAATTGAGGTAAAGCTGAAGGTCGATCATGGCTTCCGGAAAACGTTTAAGTTGGCCCAGGAGCAGGCCGCGGTCGCGATGTTCGTCGATTGCTTCAGGCGCCACCAACAGAATGCGTTCAACCACGGCGAGCGCCTGCCGGTAAAGTTTTGCCTGAGCATAGATGGCTTTTATGTTGCGCAGCATGCGCACAAGAATCTCCCGCGTGGTTGCTGCGGCGAGGTGTTCTCTGGTGAGTGGAACTTGCCCGCCATAGACAGTGTCGAGCCGTTGCTGACAATCATCTTCATCAATCACTCTTCCATGAAACGGGTCAACCAGCATTGCGGTCTCACTACTACCGGCGCTTGCGCGCACAATGAAGTGACCGGGGAGTGCGACGCCTTCCACTCGCAAACCGGCGCGCTGTCCGACTTCCATGTAGACAACTGATAGTGTGATCGGGATACCGGTGCGCCGGTCCAGCACGTATGACAGCAGACTGTTGCGCGGGTCATAGTAGCTCTGCTCGTTGCCCATGAAACCGAGCTCTTCAAACATGAACCGATTGAACGCGCCAAGCGGCTCAGCATCAACTCTCTCAATGCGCCTACGCGCCTCACGCCCCATATCTTCAAGCATCGCCAGGTACCGCACAACACCCACGCGCGGTTCTTCTTCTTCAGCGACCAGCAGCGCCGCGTGCGCCAAATCAATCGCGGCATCTGCTTGCGCCACCTCTGCCGCAAAGTGGCGGCGCGCAGCTTGGGCAGCAAATTTTCTCGCCGGAGTTACCATCGGAAGGATGAAGGATGAAGGCGGAAGTACTCACGAAAGGATGAAGTAGGAAGGATGAAGGATGAATAAGAAGCAGATTGCTTTTTTGTCTTTAACTTCATCCTTCCGCCTTCATCCTTTCTTTATCGCCCCGCTCTGTCATAGATATAGTGAACGGTGTCAGTCGTCCAGTCGGCAAGACTGGCGGTGACGACCTCAGCACCGGCGGCGCGCAGTGCATCCGCCGAGACGGTATTGGTGACACCGAGCGTATGCATCCCGGCGGCGCGTGCCGCGCGGATGCCCGGCGGAGCATCTTCAATCACCAAACATTCATCAGGCGAGAGGGAAAGCTTTCCTGCCGCGCGTCTCTTTTCGTCCACAAGCAGAAAGCCGCGGTTGTAACATTCGGGGTCGGGTTTGCACGCATGAATCATCTCAGCGCTGATGATCGCCGAGAACAAGTCACTGAGTTTGACACGATCAAGTACATAGTCAATCTGGGTGCGGCGCGACATGCTGACGATGCCAAGCAGATAGTGGCGCGCCGCAGCTTTAATAAAAGTTACAACTCCTGGAACCAACGGCAGTTCGTCTTCAATCATCACGCGGTGTAACTTGGATTCCCCTTCGATTACAGCGTGCATCTTCTCGTCGTCGAGCGGCAGGCCGGAACGCGCGAAAGCAGCGCGCACAAACGTCTGGTCATCCATCCCCAGCGAGTTGAAATATTCTTCATCCGTGAGCTGAATGCCTTCGGCGCGCAATGCCTCCTGATAAGCCTTCATGTGTAACGGTTCGTCGTTAATAATGACGCCGTTGAAATCGAACAGAATCGCTTGAATCATGCGGTTAAGCTAAGGGAGTAAAGGGTAGTTTGAAACGTTGCCTGTATTGTAAGGGGCATGCTTGGTTGCGGGCAAATCTTTGTCCCGAAAATACCTGTTAGCGCATTCATCAAACCACTCGTCCGTCTTTCATATAGATAGTGCGGTCGGCGAAACGTGCCGCAAGGTCACGGTCGTGCGTCACCATCATAACGGTTAGCTTGTCGCGCTCGACCATCTCACGAAGTAGTGTGAGCAGTTCTTCAGCGCGCTTCGAATCAAGATTCCCGGTCGGTTCGTCAGCAAGCAGCAGACGGGGGCTATTAGCCAGCGCACGCGCAATTGCGACCCGTTGCTGTTCGCCGCCCGACAGCTCAGCGGGCCGGTGATCCAGCCGCCCGGCTAAACCGACGCGCGCTAAAAACGCTGCGGCTTGTTCTTCCCTAGCCTTACCGCGCGATCCGGCAAAGGCAAGGGACAATCCGACGTTTTCAATCGCAGTCATGGTTGGGATCAAGTTGAAGTTTTGAAAGATCATGCCAACCATGTGCCGCCGGTAGTGGGCCAGATCCTTCTTCGTTAACGGCGCGAGCGAACGTCCATCAAATACTACTTCGCCGATAGACGGCCGGTCCAATCCGCCAACAAGATTAAGCAGCGTTGACTTGCCTGATCCCGACGTACCTTGCAGCGCAACAAACTCTCCGGCTTGCACCGCGATTGACGCTCGATCAAGCGCCACAACCTCGGTGCTTCCCATTCGGTAAATTTTCGAAACTTCACGGGTTTCCAAAAGAAATTTCATATTGTTGACTAAAATCCAAAGTAAATCCTCCGCTCAAACTAACAGCAAAAGATCATACGATAAGGTGTCCCCTGTGTTTGCGCTGTCACTCGCATGTTAAATAGGCATGAGCGAAACGGCAAAGCTTCCGTCATATCAAAACACGGTAAGTTGTGGACTAGCTTTGCACAGCGGAGCAGACAACAGATACACTTCTGCTAGAACTGAAGATGTGGTTCTTAATTGATTTCATCCTTCTCAATTTTCTAGATCAATAGTAGTAGCGAAACTAAATGGTTCGGCGAATTCGCGCCATCAAGGCGCAGCAGGTGGAAAGCTATTCGCATCCGCAATCAAAAAGCCCGATGTCGGCACGCAGTCACTTTTCAAGAAGAAGCCGCCAGAAAAGTACGTCTCTGATTCCTCGCTCTCGCCCACGCTCGAATGGGATGGGCAGAATCCGGCGCGCGAACAAGGGGAAGCGGGATCGAAGAGATTGGCCGCGAAGTGGCACGCATCAACGCGGAGTTAGCGGATCAACTGATTCAGCTTAACGACAGTTCATCAGTGGCGGAATCGCTGGCGAAGATCGAGACGGCGGTGGAGAAGTTGAAGCGGCTCGGGCAGCCGTTTCTTAACTGGGCGGGCAAAGCCGAGCGTTTGTGGCGTGGACGTGCCCGCGTGGTTCATCGACACCGACTATAACGGACTCTGCTTCGTCGTCAGCCAAGGCTTCTTCCCGCGCACCGGCGCGTAGGACAACCTCAAGCCCTCTCTCCGCGGGGAGTATGACGAAGCCGTGTGGGAGCACCTCGCCGGAACGCGCCCTTCCAGGCGGGCAAGCACAAACAAATCGCCGTCAAGGTCATTGACGACAGGGGAAACGAA
>JACCTF010000758.1 GCA_013812565.1 Pyrinomonadaceae bacterium
GCGCGATGACTATTAACCGCTTCTGTTCCTCAGGGCTGCAATCAATCGCTATTGCCGCTGACCGCATACGCACGGGCGGCGCAGATGTGATCGTTGCGGGCGGATTAGAAACGATGTCGATGATTCCAATGGGCGGCCATTCTATTCGCCCTAATCCGTACCTCGTCGAACACTATCCGGACTTTTATTTGAACATGGGACTCGCGACCGAAACGGTCGCGCGCCGCTACGAAATCTCGCGCGAAGAGCAAGACGCTTTCGCCCTTCGTTCACACCAGCGCGCCGCCGCTGCACAGGACGAAGGAAGGTTTCGCGAGGAGATTGTGCCGCTCGCCGTTGAGTTTGAAGAGCTTGATGAGAAGGGAAGGAAGCAGCGTCGGCAAGTGACATTCGACAATGATGAAGGCGTGCGGCGCGATACGTCAATTGAAGCACTGGAGAAGTTGCGACCGGCTTTTCACAGTGAAGGAACAATCACGGCGGGCAACTCTTCGCAGATGTCAGACGGGGCCGCCGCCGCGGTCGTCATGTCTGAGAGCCGCGCGAAGGAGTTGGGCTTGAAGCCGCTCGCACGCTTCATCGCATATGCAACCGCCGGGTGTCCGCCTGAAGAGATGGGCATCGGCCCGGTTTTCGCCATTCCGAAAGTTTTGAAGATTGCCGGACTCACGCTTGATCAAATCGACGTGATCGAATTAAACGAAGCCTTTGCCGCACAATCGCTGGCCGTGATCAAGACGCTTGGGTTGAACATGGAGAAGGTGAACACGAACGGCGGCGCAATCGCCTTGGGCCATCCGCTTGGGTGTACCGGCGCAAAATTAACAGCGACCATCCTGCGCGAACTCGAACGCCGCAAAGGTCGTTACGGCATGGTCACAATGTGCGTCGGCGGCGGCATGGGCGCAGCCGGAATCTTTGAAAGGGTGACAAGTGACGAGTGACAAGATAAAACCTGTTCTTACTTGTCACTTGTCACTGTTTACTTGTCACTGCGACGAAAGGAGCAAATATGTCAGCCGTAGTTGAAGAGAAGAAGTTGATTGTGGGCGGAAGCTTTCTGATTGAGGAGCGGAGGCCGGAGGAAGTTTTCACGCCGGAGGATTTTACCGAGGAGCAGCGGATGATCGCTGAGACGGCGCGGCAATTTGTTGATAACGAGGTGCAGCCGCGCGTTCCTGAACTGGAAAATCATGATTGGGAGTTGTCCAGGGAACTTCTTCGTAAGGCGGGTGAACTGGGTTTAATCGGCGCGAAAATCTCTGAGGAGTATGGCGGGCTTGGGTTGGATCAAGTAAGCAATGCTTTGATCGGCGAGAATATCAGTCGCTCGGCTTCGTTCGCCGTGACGTATGGCGCGCAGGTGAGCATCGGCTCGCTGCCGATTGTTTACTTCGGCACAGAGGAAGCGAAGCGCAAATACCTGCCACGCATCGCAAGCGGTGAACTCGTGACGGCTTACGCGCTGACTGAGGCGGGATCAGGATCGGACGCGCTGGCCGCGAAGGCGACCGCGCGACTGAGCGAAGACGGCACGCACTACATCTTGAACGGCGAGAAGATGTGGATCAGCAATGCCGGGTTTGCCGATATGTTCGTCGTCTTCGCCAAAGTTGATGGCGACAAATTTAGCGGCTTCATCGTGGAGAATGGGCCGGGCGTGTCAACCGGCCAGGAAGAGCACAAGATGGGGATCAAAGGATCATCAACGCGCGCTCTCATCCTCACAGACGTGCGTACGCCGGTTGAAAACTTGTTGGGCGAAGTGGGCAAGGGAGCCAAGATCGCTTTCAACATCTTGAACATGGGCCGACTCGGACTTGGCACCTCATGTCTCGGCGGAATGAAGTTGATGCTGCATCACGCGGTGCGTTATGCGAACGAGCGTCACCAGTTCGGTAAACCGATTTCATCATTCGGCGCAATCAAGAAGAAGCTGGCGGAGATGGCGATTCGAACATGGGTTGGCGAGACCATGATTTATCGCACCGTCGGAATGGTCGAGACGGCAACAAGCGACGTAGAGAATTCGGATGCTAAGCTGCAAGCGATTGAGGAGTACGCCGCGGAGTGCTCGCTGATCAAAGTTGCGTTGTCGGAGGATTGCGATTACGTCGCTGATGAGATGGTTCAAATCTACGGCGGCTACGGCTATTCGGCAGACTATCCGGCGGAGCGCGCTTACCGCGACTCGCGCATCAACCGCATCTTTGAGGGTACCAACGAAATCAACCGTATGCTGATTCCCGGCACGCTCATGAAGCGTGCGATGAAGGGCAAACTCGCCTTGCTTCCGGCAGCGCAAGCCTTGATGGATGAAGTTATGTCACCGCAGCTCGGCGGCTTTGACGAAGAAGATGAGATTCTGGCCGCTGAACAGAAGCTTGCGCAGAACGCGAAGAAGATCGCTTTGATGACGCTCGGCACGGCGGCGCAGAAGTACATGATGAATCTCGCCGAGCAGCAGGAGATTCTGCTGAACGTCGCCGACACCATCATTGATGCCTACGCCATGGAGTCGGCCATTCTGCGGACGCGAAAAATCGCTCAGGCGCAAGGCGAAGACGCCGCCGCGCGCTACACAGATATGACGCGCGTCTTCTGCAACGATGCCATTCAAAGAATAGAAGCACACGCCAAGGACGCACTCGCCGCGATGGTCGAAGGCGACGAACTGCGCACGCTGCTTGCCGCCCTGCGCCGCTTCACCAAGCACACGCCGATGAACACCGTCGTCGCGCGGGGGCGCATCGCTGACGTGCTTATAAACGCAAACCGCTACGCCTACTAAAAGCAGTGACAAGTGACGAGTGATAAGTGACAAGCAAGAAGCTTTGATCTTGTCACTCGTCACTTGTCACTCGTCACTGCTTTTATGCGCATCATACCTATCACCCTGCCGACGCCATTTCCCGTGGGGCCAGTTAATGTCTACCTGGTTGCCGACGATCCCGTTACGCTGATTGATACCGGCCCGAAGACGAGGGAGGCGTTGGCTGCTTTGCGCGAAGGGTTGAGGAAAGCTGCGTTTCGCGTCTTTGATATTCGGCGCATTGTCTTGACACATACGCACGAAGATCACTGCGGGTTGGCTCGTACGATCCGAAGCGAAGCACACGACGTAGAAATCTTTGTGCATGATTGGGAGACGGGCCATCTGGCGGAACGTGGGGCGGATGATGGGTATCAAGCGTTGCTTGTTCGTGGGGGTGTGCCAAAGGAAGTCATGGGTCAGATGCGAGGCATGTTCATGGGTGTGCGTGCTTACGGTGAGACGCTTGAAGAAATGGATTGCCGAGAGCTAAAGGATGGAGAAGAAATTCAGTTTGCCTCGGGCGCGCTGCGGGTTGTGCACACGCCGGGCCACACTCCGGGATCGTGTTCACTCCTACGCGAAGCCGACCGAACGGTGGTTGCCGGAGACACAGTGCTGAAGCGCATCACGCCAAACCCGATCCTCTCGCCTGATCCGGTTGACCCGCGAAAGCGATTTCGTTCGCTTGAAGAATACCTGGTGAGCCTGTCCCGGTTGCGCTCCTTCGCGCCGACGCTTGTTTACGGTGGGCACGGCGAACCTGTGACAGACTACGAGGAGATCTTCAATCGTTACGTGCGCCATGTGCGCGAGCGGCAAGCGGGTGTCATTGGTCTTGTTTCAAAAGAAGGTGTTACGGCGTGGGACATTGCGGGTAAGCTTTTCCCCGACTTGGACGACCTCGTGGGCGTGCACCACTTCCTCGCCGTTTCGGAAGCAGTCGCGCATCTGGACCTGGCCCACTCGGAAGGCAAGATTGCGGTTGAGCTAAGCCAGGGGCGTGAGATTTACCACACGTAGAATTGTCTTTCAGTGCCGTCGCCGGTCGTCTCCATCCGTGTTGAATTTGGTGGAGGGCCGGTTTCTTCACTGGTCTGATCCGGGCACATTCATCAACCCGGCTTCATCAAACTGGATCGTGACTCACGGATCAAAACTTGACGCCCGGGTTTTCCGTCGAGCTTTTTGATTCAGCGCTCCAGTCACGCGGGACGACCCCGGTTGATACAAGCCCCCTGATCATTTTCTTTGAGGGCTTATTTGACTATCAAGGCGAGCCGGTCCGCCGAGCAGTGATTACGTTCAACAACCCGGCGGCTGCTTCCCGCTTTGCTTTAGACAATCTTATCTTATACAAAGCCCGCGAGCGCCTCGCAGGAACCGGCAACCTCCCTGTGGGTACTGCCGCCTAAAGCATCAGCGGCTAAAAGCAAGTGGAGTCGATAAAGCACTTTCAGTCTGCTTATCTCCGAGCGTCATGTTATTTTAAGTTCCGGCTTCGGCAGAATCTGATGTAGCATGCTCGAATCATAAATTCGGCGGAGGTAGGCTGTGAGCGTTTCCAAGTTCATGCAAGGTCGGATTGCAGAGCGACTAGACATCTGCGACGATCTGGCGATCTTTCACGTCGAACCAGACTCCGAGTTCACGTTCATCCCCGGACAGTTTGCCACGCTCGGCCTTGAGTGCGACGGTAAACTCGTCGAACGCGCTTACTCGATTGCTTCTTCCCCATACGAGCCGCTGCTGGAATTCTTTATCGAGCGCGTCCCTGACGGGTGCCTCACGCCGTCGCTATTCAACCTTGCGACGGGCGACAGTGTTTCCATCAGGCGAAGATTTAGCGGTCACTTTGTGCTCGACACGAACGCCCGCACACACCACTTGATGGTTGCCACAGTCACCGGGATTGCCC
>JACCTF010000760.1 GCA_013812565.1 Pyrinomonadaceae bacterium
CCATAACTTCGGTCACAGCCCGGCGATCTGCCAGTCGCTTCTTGGTGGTTGCCAAAAGGGCAGCGACGCCGAAACACGAAAGCAAGTTCACCGAAGCAGAGGTCGCTTCTCGCCACCTGGAGAAGAAGCGACCTCGCTGATTTTTAACCAAGCGCCTGTCATCCGCTGCGTGACGGAGATTTCATGGTTGAGAATCATTCCTCGCAAGATCAAGTTAATCAACTCACCGGACGGCTTGATCATCTGGAGCGCGTCGTCCGTGAACAGACAACGCGCCTTCGTACTATTGAGCAACTTCTCAGTGGCCGACCGGCTGAGCTTGAAACGCCGCCACATGACCCCACCGTAAAACCCCAAACACACCCAGCCCCTTTAATCGCTGCAAACTCGTCAACTCCAAATACTATTGACGGCAGTGCTCCGAACTTTTCAGCTTCTGCCTCCGAACTGCTGCAAACCGCAACCCTGGTTGATGCCCGTCGTGCCTCTGAAACCGCCGAAAATACATCGCACACCGCGCCCGAAAGCTTCCAAGCAAAGCACGCAAAGGCGTGGGGCGATCTGGAGATGCGCATCGGAGGAAACTGGCTTAGTCGCATTGGCATCGTTGCCATTGTCTTAGGCATCGGTTTTTTCCTCAAATACGCTTTCGACAATCAGTGGATCGGCCCCCGCGGACGCATATTACTCGGCGTCATGAGCGGTATCGGCGTGCTACTGGCGGGCGAGCGTCTACGTGCGCGTGGTTATAGAACTTACGCGCACAGCCTTTCGGGCGGCGGAATCCTGATTCTCTACCTTTCAATCTATGCCGCTTATGCCTTTTACGAATTGATCGGTCATGGATTGGCCTTTCTGTTAATGGCTGCTGTCACGGGGCTTGCGGTGCTGCTTGCGGCTCGCTACACGGCCCTGCCCATCGCGGTGCTCGGATTGATCGGCAGCTTTCTCACGCCCGTACTGCTTTCGACTGGAACCGACAACCAGGTGGGATTGTTCGGCTACATTGCCGTGCTCGACGCGGGCGTGCTTGCACTCGCTTATTACAAGCAGTGGCGAAGCTTAAACTACATGGCCTTCACCGCGACCGCGCTGATGTTTGCCGCATGGATGCTCGAATGGTATGCGCCGCCGAAGCTGTGGCCGACCATCTTCTTTCTCACGCTGTTCTTCCTTATCTTCTCGGTGCTCGCCGTGCTGCACAACGTCATTATGCAACGCCCCGCTGCGTGGCTCGACGTTTCGCTGATCGTGGCTTCCGCTTCGTTGTACTTCAGCACAAGCTACGCAGTGCTTGATGCCGCAGGCTACGGCTCGCTGCTCGGCTCATTCGCGGTGTTGATGTCTGGCTTTTACCTTCTGCTTTTCTACTTTGCATGGAACCGGCATCGCGCGGATCAGCTACTCGTCCTAACGTACCTTAACGCAGCATTCATCTTCTTCACACTCGCCATCGCCATCCAACTGAACCAGCACTGGGTCACCATTGGCTGGGGGCTCGAAGGCGCCGCGCTGGTGTGGATCGGTTTACGCACGAAAACCCGCGCGCTTCGTCGGGCGGCCGTGCTGGTTTTTGCGGGAGCCGTGATTCACTGGTTCGGCGTAGATGCCGACGTCGTTACTCCTGGATTGAACTATCAATTTGTGCCGCTCTTAAACAGCCGTGCTGTCTCCGGCGCAGTGCTGGTTGCCGCGCTTGCCGCCGCCGGATGGCTTTACCAGCGCTTCAGCGGGGAAGACAAAGAGCGCACCCGGTTCGCTGCCGCGTACCTTCTCGCCACGAACGTGATGATGTTGACGCTGCTCAGTATGGACACAGTTGATTACTTCGACCAGTTTAAGGAGATGGTGCGCACTGCGGCAGCAGGGCTACCTAACGGCGATCCTGGCGACTTGGGCGAGTTGAACCGATTGGAGAATGCAAAGCAGCTTGCGCTTTCAACGCTATGGATATTGTACGCGGCAGCCGGATTAACTATCGGCGTTCTGCGGGGACTCAAGACGCTGCGTATCGCATCGCTCGGTCTGCTCGCTGCAACTGTGTTCAAGGTGCTTGCGTTTGATGCCGCGTATCGTATGACGGCCGAGCAGACGTTCATCTTCAACCGCACCTTTGCCGTCTTCGCTTTACTCACACTGATGATGGCGTGGTGCATCCGACTGTACGCTCGTGGGAAGGGGATTGATGAGGAGGAACGAAACTGGATTGTTCAGGTCATGGTTGTGGTCGCGAACCTGGTTGCCATCTTTGGGTTAAGCGTCGAGGCGAGCGGCTATTTCGGAGCGCAAACAAACGTTCGTCGCCTTACGGGAGAACCAGAACGCGACTTGCGCCTTGCGCAACAACTTTCGCTTTCGATAATCTGGGCAACCTATGGCGGAGGGCTGTTAAGCACGGGGATCGTGCGGCATAGTCGTCTGCTGCGAATGATAGCGCTCTTGCTTTTGGGAGTGACGATCATCAAGGTCTTCCTACTTGATCTGGCGGAACTCGACCGGTTCTACCGCATCGTCTCATTCATCGTACTCGGCATCGTGCTGCTCGCAGTCTCGTTCCTCTACCAGCAACGCGAGCGGCGAACATCTGAAGCCGGAAAAACAGAATCATAGAACCCGGCAGGTTAATTTCCATAATGAAAAAGAAGGTGCTTTCTTGCTGAGAGGTTAATCGAATGACTAGCGAAGAACGCATTGCCCGTCTTGAAAACTCTTTCGTTATCCTCACCAAACTTGCTGAAAAGACTGATGGACGTATGGATGCGCTTACTGAGGCGCAAGCCAACAGTGAAGCTAAGATCGCGGCCAGATCAGCGATTGGATGCGCTCATTGACATTATCAGTCAAAGCCGCAATGGAAGCAGCAATTCTCAAGGTTAAGTCGCCACATGATAAGTGATGCACCTGACCGCCCTCGATCTCAGGCTTTTATGCTACTTCTATAGCGCAGCGTGCAAGGCGAAACCCATGCTGCGCAATGTGAATAAACTACTTTGCGCCTTGCTCGAACAATCGTCCATAATCTTCCAGTGAAACGGGCGGGACGCGCGTTAGTTGCAGGTTCTCTTCGACGTGCGCGCGGCGGCTCATACCTATGAGCGCGGTGTTAATGCCGGGAGTGGAACGAACGAATTGAATAGCTGTTTGCGCTTCCGTTGAAAGTGATCCGAGCGGGCCGCGTATCGCTTCCGGTATGCCAAAGGCGACCTTGCCTTGCAGCAACGATGCGCTTGCCACAACCGTTAATCCCAGCGTGTGCGCCGCCTCAAGCACGGTGACGCGCGTTCCCTGTAGCGTTTGATTGTAAGTGACAAGGGCTTCGGGCATTGCGAGGTTGAAGGGAAGTTGGATGAAGCGGAAATTGTGATCGCGGCCTCCGACCTCGCGGGCAAGACCTACCATTCTTTCAAGCGAATGGTAGCCGGGCGCATTCGTAGGTACGCGGAAGCCGTTCCACGTCGCGACGCCGTAGTGTTTTATTTTGCCCTCAGCGACATTTTGTTCAAGCCGTTCAAAAGCGATTTGCAACCTGTCGTCAAACTCCTCGTGTGAAACCTCTTGGAGTTGTGTTTCGGGATTGTGGATGTAGTAAACATCAATGCACGAAAGCCCAAGGTTAGCGAGCGATTCGTTAAGCTGATTTTGCAAATAAGCCGGCGTCATGCAATGGCTACCGGCCACGATGTCCGAGAAATTCGCAACGCCTTTATGAACAAAAGTGTCTTCAACGTAGCGGCGGGCATCTGTAGGCGGCGCACCGTCAAAAGGCAGGTAGCCGCCCTTGGTGCAAATCACCAACTCGTCGCGCGCGAACTTCGCTTCCTCACTTATCAGCCGTCGAAGCGCCTGGCCGATTGATCGCTCGCTTCGCTGGAAGCGGTAGTTAATCGCTGTGTCAACCACGTTTGCTCCGAGTTCAATAGTGCGTGCCACGGCGTCGATGTAACGTCGATCAGTTGTCTCGTCCCAGTTGCCGAGGTAAGTGCCGATGCCGATTGATGACAGCCACAGATTCTGTGCGTGACGAAAATGGTCTGAAGCGGCACTGTCGCGAAAACGTTCTCCGTAGCGCGCCGTGCCCTCCGGTGTAGCGCAGCCCATCATAGACATCGAGCTTTCCTCCGATGATGCTCTTTGCAAGTGTTGATTCGCGCGAAGTGTAGCACAGGCCTATCATGGCCGCTGCGGGTTGTCTATTCGATGGCATGCCTGCGAAATAGTGCAAACAAACACACCGGATCGTATGACTCTTTTGGCGGGGCCGGCGTTTTCAGCAGCATTCACAATGAATATCATTCAAGGCACAACGATTGCGATGGGTGCTACAACGAAAAAATCGCAGACGCTTTACCCCGACCTCTCCTCGCGTCGCTAATCTAATCTCAAGAAAAGCTGAGGAACACAAAAAGGTCATGGCTAAGAAATCTCTTGCTTCAATCACCAGTCTTCTACTCATCTTAATGTTGGCTACGCCGAACGTGTGGGCGCAAGACCGCCGTCGCTATGGTTCAAAGGCGCGTGCTGGCTTGAGCGCGGGCGCAGGTGCGGCCGTTGGCGCAGGCATCGGCGCGCTGCTTGGCGGCAAGAGCGGTGCTGCTAAAGGCGCATTGCTCGGCGGTGGCGGCGCGACTGCCGCGTGGCTGCTGAAGAATAAGAACAGCCGTCGACGCCTTGGTAAATATGGTCAGCCGATAGCCACCATCGGTGCGGGTACGGCTCTCGGCGCAGGCGCGGGCGCACTGTTTGGCGGAAAGAAAGGCGCAGCCGTCGGCGCGCTGCTCGGCGGTGGCGGCACAACCGCGGGGTATCTGCTGGCACAGCGCAACCGCCGCGAAGAATATTCCCCGTCCTACGGCAACAATTATTACGGGCGGCCTACTTATAGACGTACTACTTCGCGTCGTTATAACAGCCGTCGCGCTTGTCGCTGTTAAGCGGTCGATCTGAACACCCGCTAAAGGCCCACGATCTTAACGAAAGATCGTGGGCCTTTTTGTGGTTAAACACAGCAGTTTATGATGGCAACTAAGCTGCTATGACATTGTGTTGGCTGATGTGAAAGCTATGAAGGTGTTTCGCGTCAGAACGAGTTTGTATGATAGGGTTGGGCTAAAGAACTAAAAATTAAAAAAGGATCAAAGGGAATTGATTGAAGAAGCAGCAGAAGGCGAAGCGTACGAGCGTGAGCTGCGGGTCGCAAGGGAACTGGCACGTGCGGCGGGTGCAGCGGCGCTTCAGTTCTACGGCGGGCCGCTTCACATTGAGCACAAAGGTGAAGTTGATGAGCCGGTGACGCAAGCAGATCACGCGGCTAACGATCTGATCGTGCGCGGTCTGCGGGAAGCGTTCCCGGATGATGGTTTGCTTTCGGAGGAAACGGTTGACACGGCGCGACGTTTAACCAAGCGACGCGTGTGGATGGTTGACCCGCTCGACGGAACCAAAGGCTTTATCGATGGCGACGGAGATTTCTCCGTTCATATCGGCCTCGCAGTTGAAGGCGCGAGCGCGCTCGGTGTGGTGTATCAGCCGGTGACGGACGTCCTCTACTGGGGCGCGGATGAGCGCGGCGCGTGGGTCGTGCGACCCGAAGTCGGGGCGGAGCGTCTGAGGGTTTCGGATGAGGTGGAACCGGCGCGCATGCGTTTGGCCGCGAGCCGCTCGCACCGCGGCCCGCGTATGGAACAAGTCGTTAAGTATCTCGGACTTCGTGATGAGGTGCGACGCGGCTCGGTCGGGATCAAAGTCGGTTTAATCGTTGAGCGGCAGTGCGACCTCTACGTGCATCTTTCGCCGCGCACCAAGCAGTGGGACACGTGCGCGCCGGAAGCGATACTGCGCGAAGCAGGCGGAAAGTTTACGGATCTGTTTGGCTTCCCCCTTAACTACAACTCGCTTGATGTCTGCAACCGCAACGGCATCGCCGCCTCGAACGGCGTGGCGCATTCGATGATCGTTGGACGCCTCGCACCGCTTCTCGCCGAGTTCGGTCGCGCGCGCGTGTGAGCGCCCGGAGTCGATGGAGAAGCAGCGGTTTCCGCCGCGATTTCGCGTCCGTCCGCTTCAATGTCGTATAATACCCCGGCCTTTCGGAATGCTGTGCTATGCGCTTCGCCATCGGAGCTGAAGCTTTCGCCCGGTAAGCCATCATGAAATTTCTTCACATCGCTGACGTTCACCTCGGCTGCCGCCGGTATAACTTGGAGGAGCGAACAAAGGATTTCTTCCGCGCTTGGCAGGACGTAATAATTAAACATGCGCTGCCGAACGAACTCGACTTTATGTTAATCGCCGGAGACTTTTTCAACTCACGCAAGGTTGATCCTCAGACCATGAATCACGCGATCATCGGTTTGCAGTTGTTGAAGGACGCAGGCATTCCGGTACTAGCCATTGAAGGCAACCACGATCAGCACGATGCGATTTCAAATTTCAGTTGGCTGCGCTCGCTTTCCCAGTGGGGATACTTGAAGTTGCTCGAACCCGTGCAAGACCCGGCGGGCGGTTTCCGGCTTGTGCCGTGGGACGAGGAGGAACGCACCGGTTCATACATAGACATCGCCGGGGCGCGCATCTTCGGTTCACACTGGTACGGGACAAGCGCCAACGTCGCGATCCCGGTGCTGGCAGAATCGATACGGCTCGCGAGCAGTGAAGAACGTTTTCATATCCTGATGCTGCATACCGATGTCGAAGGGCAGCTTAACCGCCCGCTTCCGGCACTCTCTATCGCGAAGCTGAAAGCGCTTCGTTCGCTGATCCAGTACGTCGCTCTCGGCCATACACACAAACGCTTCGAGCTGGAGGGATGGGCGCTCAATCCAGGCTCGCTCGAAGCTTGCTCAATTGACGAATACCGCGAGGAGCGCGGCATCTACTTGGTTGAAATCGGTCGTGATCAGCAAGCACAAACATGCTACATACGCGACTTCGTGCAACGCCCGTTCGCGCGTCTCTCGTTTGATGTCTCCGGCGTGGTTGATGCGGCGGCGGTGCAGGAAGGCGTGATTGAGAAGGTCCGGCGCGAAGTTAAGGAGCATACGGATGAATCCGAATCTCCTGCGCCGATCATCGAAATTAGTTTGCGCGGACATCTTGGTTTTAAGAACTCGCTGCTGGAACTGAATCGCATGCGCGACGAAGCGTGCGAGTTAACCGGAGCGCTGCACGTGATGGTGCGTAATCAAAGCGTGCCTGTTGAATATGCGGTTGCTGTTGGATTGGACGTTAACGCTTCGCGGCACGAACGCGAGCGGCGTATCATTGAAGACTTGATTGCGCGCGACACACGCTTCCGAGAGCGTGCGCGCGATATGACCGAGCTTGTTGTCGAAGCCAAGCGACTCGCGTTAAGCGACGAACCCCCGACGATGATCCTTGATTTGATTGCCCAAAAGCTTGAACTAACAGAACGCACCGAAGGCGACGCTGCGCGCGACGAAACACTCGACACACCTGAAATTACAGTCCCGACCACCACAGCGCTTAATGCCATTGAACGAAACGCCATCGCAGAAGTATGAACGACAAACCCAAAGGAGACGCAAGTCAGGAGACAGAATAAAAACGGCTGCCGCCATACCATTCTGACTTCTGACTCCTGACTCCTGATTTCTGGCCTTAACCAACTATGGATGAAATTTTTGACAGAGTGCGCAGTGTGCGGGAACTGCCGCTGTTTCCGCTGCCGGTAGTGCTGTTCCCCGGCGTGCCGATGCCGTTTCACATCTTCGAGCCGCGTTACCAGCAAATGTTGAGCGATATACGCGCGAGCAATAATCTGTTCGGGGTTTCTTACTTCGACGCGAGCGCGTCCGATCAGGACCGTCCGCCAATCGGCCATGTCGGGTGTGCCGCCGAAGTCGTCGAGGTGCAGCAGATGCCGGATGGCCGCTCCAACATTTTAACGGTCGGCCTCATCCGCTACCGCCTTGAAGCATACGCCGAGCGAGACGAATCTTATCTGATTGGACAAGTCTCTTTTTTCGAGGACGAAGCGGAAGACGAAAAGCTGCTCGAGCAACGCGCCCGCGAGGTCTCGGAACTGTTTACGCGGATCGCGCGTGCGGTACGCAGCATCAACGACGAGCGTGCTAGTTTGCCCGAGTTGCCGGAGGCTCAACCCGAGCGCCTCTCCTTTCTTGTCGCCGGTGCGATGGAGATGGAGGCCGAAGATAAACAGCAACTGCTTGAACTCCTCTCCACGGCGAAAAGGCTACAGCGTATACGCGATCTGCTGGCGCAAGCCGTCAGCGGTTACGAAGAGCGGGCGCGCATGCACGGCGTTGCTAAAGGCAACGGGCATGGCGGCAAGAAGTTGAATTTTGAATGAACGAAGCGCCCGACCAGCTACAGAAACGGACAGAAGCGTACGTCAGACTTCGCATCCTCTTCTTCGGCGCAGCGCGCGACGCGGCGGCGCATGATGAGCTTGAATTCGTGGCGCTCTCTCCGGCAACCACCGCCAGCTTCTTTGAAGAACTGCTTGAGGCCTTCCCGCCGCTTCGCCGCTTCGCCGGTTCGCTGCTTATCGCCGTAAACCATGAGTATGTGCGTGGGGATCGCGAGCTGCATGACGGCGATGAAGTCGCAATCTTTCCGCCGGTCAGCGGCGGTGCCGCAGGAGATCATCCACAAGACTTCTTCGAACTCACAACCACTCCCGTAAACATCGGCGAAGTGGCACGCCGGGTTGTGCCGCCCCGATGCGGCGCGACCGTCACGCTCGATGGTTATGCCCGCGAGTACACCCGCGGGCGGGCCAGAACCTTGTACCTCGTTTATGAAGCGTACGAACCGATGGCCTTGAGCGAGATGAAACGGCTCGGCGACGAAGCGCATAAGAAATTTGCCATCGCGCATGTCGGCATCGTGCACCGCACGGGGCGTTTGGAGATCGGTGAAACCAGCGTTTGTATCAGCGTGAGCGCCGCGCACCGGCATGCCGCCTTTGAAGCCTGCGAGTGGATTATTCGTGAGTTGAAGCAGCGTGTGCCGATTTGGAAAAAGGAAGTGTTTGAGGGCGGGGAAGTGTGGATAGAGGGCGAGGGTGCACCGCTCTGATTATTGGTTTTCGACTGACGAGTATCTGAACATCTTGAAAAGAATAAAGGGTGCACCCTCGTGCACCCTTTATTCTTTCCGCTCTCTTTGCGTGGGTAGCTACTCGACGATTTCCAGCCCTTCCCCCTCTTCCACCATTGGCTCAAGCAGCGAAGCGCTTGTGACTTTATCGCCGCCATCGGTTTTGATGAGTCGCACGCCCGAAGCGCTGCGCCCCGTCTTACGAATCACGCTCGCTTCGATGCGAATCAGCTTACCGTGCTGCGTGATGATCATCAGTTCAGAGTCATCTTCGACCGGAAAGACGGCCACCACTCTGCCGGTCTTCTCCGTCGTCTTCATGTTGATGACGCCGCGTCCGCCGCGTGATTGAAGGCGATAGTCGCTGATCTTAGTTTGCTTTCCGTAACCTTGTTCGGAGATTGAAAGCATTCTTTCGTTATCATCGCTTGAGAGCGCGCACAGCGACACAACGAAGTCGTCGGGCCTGAGTTCGATGCCGCGCACGCCGCGCGTCGCACGACCCATCGGCCGCGCATCTTTCTCGTCGAAGCGGATCGCCATTCCGCTATGCGTGGCGATAAGGATGCGCTTCGTGCCATCGGTAATTACGACATCCAACAGTTCGTCGCCCTCATCGACGTTGATGGCATTGATGCCGTTCAAGCGTATGTTCTGAAACTCGGCCAAGCTCGTCTTCTTGATCACACCCTTGCGCGTCACCATCACCACATAACGATCTTCGGAGAAGTCGCGCACGGGAAGGACCCCCGCGAGTTTGCGCTGGGTGGGAATGTTGATCAAGTTAACAACCGCTTTGCCGCGCGCAGCGGTCGCCGCATCCGGAATCTCATGAACTTTGAGCTTGTAGACTTGCCCGTCGTCAGTAAGGATCATGATGTAAGAATGCGTTGAGGCGACGAAGATATGCTCGACGAAATCACCATTTTTAGCCATCGCGCCGAAGCGCCCTTTGCCGCCGCGCCCCTGCCGGGTGTAGGCCGTAACGGGCGTGCGCTTGATGTAACCGGAGTTGGTCACCGTGATCGCCACATCCTCATCGGCGATCAAATCCTCAATCGTGAGTTCAACGCCTTCATCAATGATCTCTGTCCGCCTGGCGTCGCCGAAGTCACGCCGGACGTCTTCCAACTCTTTGATGATCACACGTCTGAGCGAAGTTTCGCTCGAAAGAATCTCTTCGAGTTCAGCGATGAGACGAATGATTCCTTCGTACTCATCTAAAATCCTCTGTCGTTCAAGGGCTGACAAGCGGCGGAGTTGAAGATCAAGAATCGCTTGGGCTTGTAGTTCGGAGAAACCGATGCTTGAAACTACTGCGCGAAGCTTGGTCAAAAAGCCTGCGAGCGTCAGATCAGCGGGCACGCCCTTCCATCCTTGCGCTTCATTGAGCGCTGCAAAGTTGCCCATCAACCACTGGCGTGCTTCATCAACCGAGCGCGCGTTGCGAATCAGCGGAATGATGTAGTCAAGGGCATCAATCGCTTTGTTCAGACCTTCGAGGATGTGCGCCCGCGCCCGCGCTTTGCGAAGCTCGTACTCGGTGCGGCGGCGCACCACCTCGCGCCGGAAGTCGACGAAGGCTTCGAGCATCTGCTTGAGGTTCAGCACGCGCGGCTGCCCCTCGACAATCGCCAAGTTGATAACGCCGAAAGAGGATTGCATCGGCGTCAACTTGTAGAGTTTATTAAGAAGAACCTGCGGCACCGCGTCGCGCTTGAGTTCAATAA
>JACCTF010000769.1 GCA_013812565.1 Pyrinomonadaceae bacterium
GCGTGGAACAACGTCATAAACCTGGTTACGTAGAAACGAGGTGGTGGCTGGAATGATACCGTTGGCGGGGATCAGCGCCACTTGCGAGCCGGGAAAACCGGCAACCATCGAACCGGCGGCGACGAAACTGTTCGGCGCGTCAAACGAATTGTTCTGTTTGACCGGGTAGTTATAGGCATAGCTGTTGTCAGGAAATGGAATGGTGCTGATACCGAACCCGCCGCGAAAGACGGTTTTTTCGTTAAGCCGGTAAGCCAGACCGAAGCGTGGGCCGAGGTTAATAAAGCGTCCTTCAACACCTAGGTCAAGCGGATTATCGCCGACCCCGGCGACGACCAAACTGTTTGTCGCCGGATCGTAATTGGAGAGTCCGCCGGCGAGTCGCGGCTTGAGTGGATTGTAGTGTTCCACGCGAAGGCCAAGGTCTAGTGTCAGCTTTTGTGAGACCTGCCATTTATCCTGAAGGTAGCCGAATATGGCCGTCTGCCGTAGGGCTGGGAATATGACCGGCAGGTCGCGCCCGATCTGGTTTGGCTGATCGAGCAGGAAGCTGGCGAAGGAGTTTGAGAAGCCTGCGGCGGGGCCGCCTCTTAAAGAAGTCTGGCCTTGATTAAACCGGAAGACGCCGCGCGGGTTGAAGGTCTGCGTCTGTAAAAGATCGTCTCGTTCGCGGCGCACATCGGCTCCCCACTTGACCGTGTGGTTGCCGAAGATTCGCGTCCAGTTATTGACGAGGTTGAAGTTCGTTTCAGCCCGTATCCAGGGAAGACTGGCGGAAAACCCGACCACCGGATTGCCGTAGCCATCAATCTCGATTGAAGAGATGCCGCTTGACCAATCATCAACATTCGCTCCGGGGATTCCGATCTCGGTTGAAGTCGTCAAGCCATTGCCTTCACTCGTGGCATCGTTGCGGTAGCGACTGAAACCGAAGCGAACCTCTGTGACCAGTAGCGGGTTGAAAACATGCGTGTAGTTGATACCCGCGCTCTGCGTCGTGGTGATGCCGATTCCGCCAAAGCCACCGTTCGCCGGGCCACCGTAAATACCATAAATACCCGGATCAAACACTTTGGGTTTCTGGTAGCTATAGCGCACTGAAGCGTTGTCGTTATCGTCGAATTGATGATTGATCTTTACGTCGAAAGAATTGGTGTCTTTGATGAGCACCGTGTTTCTTTCAAAGTTCAGTCCCGTCGGATTGGAAGAGGTCGGTGCGGGAATAAATGAAAGAATGCGACGAGCAATCGGGCTGATACGCTCGGGACATATAACATTGAGAACTCCATTACACTGAATCTGTTGGCGACCTGTGCCATCTGCGTTCCCTGTTGCCGGATCATATATCGCAGTGGGAGCGCCTCTGAAATCTCCGTTGCGAAACGCCTGCGTTGGAATCTGGAAGCGATACACCGAGCCGCGGTGATCTCTGACGCCCTGGTAGTCTCCGAAGAAGAACGTCTTGTTCTTAATGATCGGGCCGCCAAAGGTGAATCCGAAGAGGTTATAAACTGTTGGAGCTTTGGTTGCCGCAAAGACGTTTCTGGCTGCCGTCGCGCTGACGCGATTGAACCAGAAGGCGCTGCCGCGAAATTCGTTCGTGCCGGACTTTAGGGCAACGTTCGTCACCGCCCCGCCCGCTCGCCCGAGTTCTGCTTCGTAATTGCTCGTTGTCACATCGACCGTCTGAATCGCTTCAATCGGCGGAATCAAAACCGTCAGCAAACCGGTTCGATGATTGTTGTCAATGCCTTCCACTTGAACGTTATTGGCTAAACGCGACTGACCATTGACACGTGTCGAGAGGCTATCTTGCGAGTTAAAGAATTGTGAGTGAGGCCGGAAGGCGCGCTGTGTGCCGGGCACAAGGTTGAGCAACCCCTGAAAGTTGCGGTTAAAGGGAAGCGGCAGATCGACAACCTGCCTGCCCTCTATCTTGCGCCCGACATCGGCGCGGTCGGTTTGCAACAAGGCATCCTCTTGGGTAACGGTTACTTCTTCCGTGACCGAGCCTGGCTGCAGGTCGATGTCAGTGCGCACGGTGCTGTTAACTGTCACCTCGACTTGATCACGAATCGTTTTCTTGAACCCCGTGGATTCGGCTTCGACGCGGTAAATGCCCGGCTTAACGTTGGTGAAAACGTAGTTGCCGTCCTCGTTCGCGACGGCCGAGCGGTTGATGTTAGTGCCGATCTCGGTTATGACAACGGTTGCCCCGGGAAGTACGGCCCCGGTCGCATCGGTGACCGTGCCCAGCAGGCTGCCGTTCACCGCTTGTCCATACAGATTGTTAGCCGCACACAAAGAAAGCAGCGTTGCCGTCAGTGCCACCGTAATCTTAACCCTTCGCACATACCCGTTTATCTTATTCATAATCCTGATACCTTCCAGTCGATGCCGTCTCTCTTTGCCGAACAGTTCGTTAAAGCGCAACCGCCGTGTCTCGAATTTGAGTGATGTGGTTTGAAAACCGTTGAATCTTCTCGCCGCAACCTTTGAAAGCTGCGGCGAGAATCATCCGGTTGAGTGCCGACCATTAGAAGCCGAGCCGCAAACCGAAGCGGAAGAGCCTCGGGATGTGAACACCGGTCGTGCTCGTGATTGTCCCGAAGTTGCTGTTGTTGACATCAGTGTTCGGGTTACTGAAGCGCGGCGTGTTAGTGAAGTTGGTCGATTCCGCACGTAACTGAACTTCAAAACGCTCGTTGATTTGAATTTTACGGAACAAACCGAAATCCCACCGGAAGAAGCCGGGGCCGCGCAGGATGTTATATCCGGCGGTGCCGAAGCGCGCTTCCGTAACGGGGGCGAAAGCCGTTATATCGAAGTACCTCTGCCCCGGCCCGATGTTACCGAAAATTTCCACATCGGGGTTCACCAGATCAGCTCTCTGCGTGTTGTCGGGTGCGGCTAACGAATTGCCGTTCGCGGTGATGTTGAAGGGAGTACCGCTGCCGAAGCGAATGACATTATTGATCTGCCAGCCGCCGATGAGCGCCGAGGCAATCCCGCCGTCGCTCAAGAAGCGCTTTCCTTTGCCGAACGGCAGTTCAGTGATGTTTGAGATCTTGAAGACGTGTGTGCGGTCGTGATTGAGCAGCGCTTTGTTTAAATAATGAAACTGGGGAATCCTGATCCGGAGATCATCGTCGCTGTTACCGTTCGGGCTGAAGCCGATGGCTTTCGAGAAGGTGTAGTTGGCATTCAGATTGAAGCCATTGGTGAACCGACGTACCAGGCTCGCCTGCATTGCATCATAACTGCTGTCACCAACTGGAGCGATCAACAGAGTCGAAGCGGTGCGTCCAAATCTTTGATTCAGAACTCTGCTCGCGGCCCCGCCGCCGACGGTCGGGTAGTTCAACTCGCGGTAGCCGAGCTGATCGATCTGCCGCGTGCCGACGTAGCCGACTTCGCCGACAAAGCCCCACATCAGCTCTTTCTGAACAAAGGCGTTCCATGACTTGATGTATCCGCGCTCGAATTCATCCGCCAGGGTAAATGAGGCGACATTTCCCGGAATCGGGATGACGCCGTTACCTAAACCCTGGACTACAACCGGCGGTATACCCGTCG
>JACCTF010000776.1 GCA_013812565.1 Pyrinomonadaceae bacterium
ACATAACGGTTATGTCGCCCTGTCAGGGCTTAAGGAATGTGTGGCGTTCTACCCGGCGCGGTGCGCCGGGCTATTGAATGCCGCTCTTTCAGAGCTAAGACAACCGGTTTTCACTTATATATACCAATTCACTGATCAAGGATGAAGAAGGCATGCTCTTCCGTTGCCGATCCGCCCTGCCGGACAACGGCTCTGATTTCGTAGCGCCCGGGTTTGAAACTCTGCGACGGTATCGACGCGACATAAGGTATGCGCCCTTGATTGTCGGGTGCCGGGAGTTCCGGCGCAGCTTTCCCGACCACCTTGCCATCCAACATGAACTCAAGCGTTAGTTGCGCGGGTTCGGAAACATCTTTCGCCGGATAGATAACCAGATAGACGGGAAGTCCACCTGCCCCCGCCCGTAAAGTCGGCTCGCCGATGAAGGGCACAATCTTCGAACTCGGCGTGCGGAACGGGTCGTCCGCAGCTTGCGCGTCAGCAGCAATCTGCTCAATGCGTTTGATGATCGAGAGGCTGCTCATCCTCACCCCCTGTTTCGGCGGCGTGACGACAAAGACGGAGCGGCGCGCGCTTGTCTTGTTCGGCTCACGATCCAGCGCCACAGACTCCAACGTGTAGCGCCCCGGCGGCAGCCAATAGCTACGCGTGAGGATGACGTTTCCCCCTTTTACCGCTTCCAATCTTTCTAACGCTCCTTCGAGCGGAAAATCTTGGCTGAGCTTATGCACAACCCGCCCTTCGGCATCTTTGATAATCGCCATCAGAGCGAATCGCGCACGATAAACTTTCTTCTCTTTGTCGGGAACAAAGGTAAAGTTTGCCAGCGGCACTTCCATCACCAGCGTGTGCTGCTGACCATCGGAATTTACACCAAAACGAAATGCGACGGCGCGGTAATCAAACGCGCGCGGCAGCGGCGCGGCGTTGATTGCGGCGAGCATCGGCATCTCATACGGCAGTACGGGCGATTTTCCGACGGAAGGCAGATCGAAGTAGCCATCGCGGGTCTGGAGACGCACGCCCGGACGCGCCACTTTGACGGCGAGCGCATGAAACTTGCCGTCATATTTGCGGGCTTGCGGCGTATAGGCCAGCTCATAATAGCTTCCGATGTCAGCCGCCACGTTCTGCATTTTGCCTCCGAGATCATTGGTGTTAGCGATCAGAAACCCGCCGGTACTTGCGGAGAGATCATCAAGCGTCCCCTGCACATTGCCGCGCAAACTCGCTTCAGCCGTGTCACCCGAGAGCGCCTGTTCACGTGTCACAGGGCTACCCGGTCGCGCGGAAAGTTGGCTGCGGCTGGCTCTCGCTGATTGGGCCAACATCTCGCCCGCCTGAGCATTAACATTACTCGTCAGCAAGCCCCGCGCGTCCACCCCGTAGACGCTGACGTTGGCGCGGTTTGCTTCGCTGATCGTGGTGCGCAACAGTTCGACCAGATTAGGAGGAACCTGCAACCCTTCGGAGAAGTAGATCAAAGTCTTGCGGCCCGTTAAGCGGCGCTGCTCACGAACCAAAGCCATCAGCGAGTAGAGCGACGAGCGTCCCTGTTGCTCGCGCTGAAGTGTCTCCGCAAAGTTAAGCGCGTTCAAGGTTATCTCCGCGGTTTTCGCTTCAACGGCTGCTTCAGCGATCCCGCCCGCGCCTGCCCCTCGATTCTCGCCAACGGCCGTCCCAAGTTTTTCGACTCGCTCTGCTTGATCATAGAATGCGTCGAGTTGTTTTCTGATCTCATCAGACTTCGATTGAAACTGTGTGTTACTGCCGGTTGTTGCTCGCTGCACCGCTTCCCGTAACAGCTTGCGATCACCCGTGAACTGCTGCAGCACATGCAGCCGATTGCCGATGGTGAAGACCGCGACCATATCGTTTGACCGCAGTTCACTGCCGAGGAATTTCATCGCCGCCTGATTCGCGAGTTGGCGCGCCTCTAAATTGAGGTTATCGAAAACAAGCGTCACCAGATTGATATGCCGCAGCGGATTGAGCTTCGCTGGACCAATCCCCTCTGCCGAAGGTGCGCTGCTCGGCGCTTCCGCCTCCACCAACCGAAAGCCATTCACCTTCTGCTTCACACCATCCTCAAAGACTTCAATCTCATCCGCTCTCAAATCGCGTATGGTCTTGCCGCGCCGGTCGCGTACCACGATGTCCAAAAGCACCTCACTGGCATCGACGCGAAGCACTTCATCCTGCTCGGAACCACGCTGCACATCTTGTGCTTTGACGAGATTGCCGGTAGGTGTAATCAGCGAAGCGATTGCTATAAACACGAGCGCGGCTAGTTTGACGAGTTGCGGCATTGATTACCTCCGAAGATGACAGTTCAGAGAATTACTTCTGTAGTCCATCGCCAGGATCTTTGCAGACCCTTACAAGGGAACGCGGTCATTGAGCTTAACCACCCGAATATGATGGTCGGTAAACTTAAAGTGCGCACCCGGCAGTTCGATCTTCTGCATGTGGCATGTCACGCAGTTCTTTGTCTCAACCGGACACTGCGATGTAGGGCGTTTGCTCGCCTCAGCAGTCTTCAAGCTTGATGGGTTTGCAACATGACAGGCCATGCATTTCGAGTCGTAAGCGGCGGGCACACGTTTCAACTCTTCATGCGGATTGTGGCACGCGGTGCAACTGATGCGACGATCCTCGGTGTCGTAGCAACGACTGTTGGTAAGCCTGTACGGTTGGAAGCGAACGTTATCAATTCCGCCGCGCCCCGGCAAGAGCATCACCTGATCCCAGGTGCGATGACACGCGCCGCAAAAGTTCGACTGA
>JACCTF010000800.1 GCA_013812565.1 Pyrinomonadaceae bacterium
CTTTATCTCGGTGCTGCTCAGCGGCGAGCAACCCGTAATCTTTGGTGACGGCGAACAATCCCGTGATTTTACTTATATCGCAAACGTTGTTGACGCTAATCTTCGCGCCGCCCAAACATCGCGCGGCGTCGGCCATGTTATCAACGTGGCAAACGGCGAGAGAATCACGCTCAATCAATTGTTAGAAGAACTGAAGAAGATCACCGGGCGAACCGAAGTAAGGGCTGAGTACCGCGAGCCGCGCGTAGGTGACGTGCGGCATAGCCTGGCTGATATCTCACGGGCGCGCGATCTCTTAGGCTATGAACCGCAGATTGAACTTCAAGAAGGCTTGCAGCGAACCGTTGAGTGGTATCGCGAGAGCCGCTTCGCTCGATAGTAGTACCAGTCGTTTGGAGTACGGGGTTCGGGGTGCGGAGTTGTTTCTCTCGCATGATCCTGCCTCGAAACTTCTCACCCCACACTCCGCACCACTTATCCCTCAACCATCCGTCTAAGACTTGTCGTATATGGCTGACGCGCGACCCCCTTGTCGGTGATGATGGCTGTAATCAACTCGTTTGGTGTGACATCAAAAGCTGGATTGTGAACAGCAACATCTTCCGGTACGAGTTGTTGATCGCGGACATGAGTTACCTCACGCGCCGCACGCTCCTCAATCGGAATTCCATCACCTGAGGGAATTGAAAGATCAATCGTCGAGATCGGCGCAGCGACATAGAACGGGATGTCGTGCTGCCGGGCCAGCACAGCCACCATATAAGTGCCGATCTTATTTGCTGTGTCACCGTTGGCGGCGATGCGGTCTGCACCCACCACGACGACATCAACCTTGCCTTGCTTCATTACATGACCTGCCATGTTGTCGGTAATTACGGTGACGGGTATCTCGTCTTTGCTTAGTTCCCAAGCGGTAAGGCGTGAGCCTTGAAGAAAGGGGCGCGTTTCATCAGCGATCACGGCGACGCGTTTACCCGCGTCACGCGCGCCGCGCACCACGCCTAGGGCGGTGCCGTAATCTCCCGCCGTCGCGAGCGCGCCCGCATTACAGTGCGTGAGCACTGTCGCTCCATCCGCAAGCAGTTCGCCGCCGAAGCGACCCAGAGCGCGATTGGCTTTAATGTCTTCGGCAAAGATCGCTTGTGCTTCAGTAACAAGGCGTTGCTTGATCACTTCGACATCTTTAGTTCCGCTTCGAGCTTGTCTGAAAGCTTCACGCATTCGCTCAATGGCCCAAAAGAGATTAACCGCGGTCGGGCGTGTTTGGCTCATCACATCGCACATGTAATCGAAGTCGTACTCAAGATCAACCACTGAAGTGCCGACGGATTGCTTCGCGCCGAGCGCGATTCCCATCGCTGCCGCGACGCCAATGGCCGGAGCGCCCCTTATAACCATCTGCTTGATGGCCTCGGCGACCTCTTCACATGAACGAAGCATAACGTACTTCTCTTCCACGGGAAGCAGCCGCTGATCGATCATGCGTACCCCTTCGTTAGTCCATTCCACGGTCTTAATCATTATGAGAAAAATCTCCTCGAATTTGCAGTAGGCTAGAGCCGCCCGCATATCCTTTGGGCCCTCTAACATTGGTGCGGTTTGAATGCCGCAATTGTACAACATAATCAGCAAAGTCAATTGCTTCATGATCGCAATGCTTCGGAACTTTGGTTCATTGAAATCATTCCCCAAGCGGGTGTTATACTGCACATCTTTTAGAATTCAGGGCAGCCCATCGTGCGTCAGTGCAAAATTCAGTGCGAAAGTTTTCAGTGTAAAAAATTGACGATGGGGCGTTGAAACTGAATTTGTCGTGGTTGACTCTAATCTGTTGAAAACTCCTTAACTGCATCAGTGCAAAAACATGAAAGAAGGCTGGGAAACTGTTATCGGCTTGGAGATTCACGCGCAGCTAAGCACTGAATCGAAAATTTTCTGCGGATGCTCAACGCGTTTTGGCGACACACCAAATGCGAACACCTGTCCGGTCTGTTTAGGCTTGCCGGGAGCGCTGCCAGTGTTGAACGAACGTGTTGTCGAACTCGGCGCACGGGCGGCGCTCGCCATGAATCTACGCATCAACGAGCGCTCGATCTTTGCGCGCAAAAACTACTTCTATCCTGATCTGCCAAAGGGTTATCAAATCTCGCAGTATGATCGTCCGTTTTCGGAGCACGGCGAAATCGAGATCATGACCGCCGAGCGCGATGAAGCGGGGCGTGCGCGCGAGTGGCATCCACACCGTATCCGCATCACGCGGCTGCATCTGGAAGAAGACGCCGGCAAGAACGTGCATGAAGGTTTGCCGGAGACGGATCGCTACTCCTACGTTGACCTTAACCGCGCCGGGACGCCGCTCGCCGAGATCGTGACGGAACCGGACTTTCGTTCCTCTTGGCAGGCTTATGATTATGTCAACTACGTGCGCCGGACGCTGCAATGGGTCGGCGCGTCGGACGCCGATATGGAGAAGGGTAATTTGCGCTGCGAGGCAAACGTCTCGGTGCGGCGTCTTGGTAGCGAAACGTTCGGCACCAAAGTCGAGTTAAAAAACTTAAACTCGGTTCGCTTCATGCAGCGCGCCATTGAATACGAAATTGAACGACACATAAAGCTCATAGAATCCGGCGGGCGCGTCGTGCAGGAAACGCGTCTGTGGGACGAGCGCGCCGCCCAGACACGCATCATGCGCTCCAAAGAGGAAGCGCACGACTATCGCTATTTCCCCGAACCCGACCTTCCGCCGCTGGTTGTTCCCGGTGAGTTCATCGAGCGCGTGCGGGCCGAGATGCCGGAGTTGCCGGATGCACGACGCATCCGCTTTATGGAAGAGTATGAACTTTCCTTTAACGATGCCGCGCAGTTCACCTCGGATCGCGCGCTT
>JACCTF010000079.1 GCA_013812565.1 Pyrinomonadaceae bacterium
AAGAACGCCAGTGCTTCACTATCGAGTTTCAACCTCCGATGGAAGCCGTGCGCAGCGGTAATTACGAGCAAGATGTGCTCGCGAATACGGCGCGCTTCACCGCTGCTATCGAGCGGTTCGTTCGCAACTATCCGGATCAATGGTTGTGGATCCACAAACGCTGGCAGACGCGACCTGCCGGTGAGGAAAATTTTTACACCAAACATTCGGCGGCTCAGATAGCTTCCGAGAATTTAACAGCCATCAACAAAAACCTATTTGAAGCATAACAGGCTGACCTACCTCGTGATGTTGCGCAACTTTGCTTGAACAATTCGTAGAAGCGTTGTCACGAAAATGTTAAGAATATCTTGACACCTCACAAAAATTTCGTGTAGTTTGTCGCGCAATAAACGCGTTAAGACGCATTGAGGTGTGTCTCAGTAAGTGTTTGGAGGCTTGAACCAAACATTGCGGCGCGGCAAGGAGCTTGGCAAAAACTTGCTGCGATAAGCGTGTTCAGCTTATCGACTCAGAAGCTTGCAGTCCGCGTCTTGCCCTACATCTGATGCGCCGCCTGCTGATTGCCGGATCGCCCGTGATTGACGATCTCCAGCTTATGGTCAACAGCCACCCCGATATACTTTAGGGCCTGCCCACAGACCGTGGCCCCGTTAAGTAACCCACAGACTTAACGGGGCCATCTTCTGTTTGATCGTCAAGGCAAATCACAACCGGAGAGTTGCGGAGCTACATCGCTAACCCGCCATCAACCTGAATCACTTGTCCTGTTATATAGCGCGCGTCCTCGGAAAGCAGGAAGCATGCAACGCGGGCTATCTCCTCGGGTTCGGCGAAGCGCTTGAGAGGAATTTGTTCGAGCAGCTTGGTGCGGTAATTTTCATCGAGCGCGTCGGTCATGTCAGTCGCGACAAGGCCGAGCGCGAGGGCGTTAACTGTCACCCGGCGGCTGGCGGCTTCTTTGGCAAGCGCTTTAGTTAAACCGATCAACCCGGCTTTCGATGCCGAGTAGTTTGTCTGCCCAGCAGTGCCGACCACTCCGCTGATCGAAGAAATGTTTAGGATGCGGCCGCCTTCCTCCTGCCTCAACATGAAACGCAGCGCCGCACGCGCGAAGTTCCACGCTCCTTTAAGGTTTGTGTTGATCACAGCGTCCCAATCTTCTTCCTTCATGCGCAGGATCAGATTATCGCGCGTGACCCCAGCGTTGTTGACGAGGAAGTCCACGCGGCCGAAAGTTTCTTTTGTTTGCTTTACCATCTCGGTGACTCGCTCGGTCGCAGCGACATCACACTGCGCGGTCAGTGCGCCCACCTCCAATGCTTCGATCTCCGCTTTTAGGGCATCGGCTGCTTCAACGCTTCGGGCGTAGTTAAAAGCGATTGATGCGCCGCGCCGGGCAAGCTCTAAGGCGATGGCGCGTCCGATGCCGCGCGTTGCGCCCGTTACAATTGCGACGCGACCTGCGAAAGGCTTATCTATATCGCTCAATTCTTCGCGGCCTCCACCGCAATCTCTCACTGCTGACCGAGTTTCAGAGAGCGTAAGTATTTGACAAACTCCGGCGCAAGTTCCGGGCGCTTTAACGCGAACTCAACGGTGGCAATGAGAAAGCCCAGTTTGTCTCCCGCGTCGTGCCGCGTTCCCTGAAACCGGACGGCGTAGAAAGGTCGCTTTTTGAGAAGCGCGCGCATCGCGTCGGTGATCTGTATTTCGCCGCCTGAACCGGGACGAGTTCGTTCAATCTCATCAAATATGTCCGGCGTCAAGATGTAGCGCCCGATGATTGCAAGATTCGACGGAGCTTCGGCGAAAGGAGGTTTCTCAACCATGTCGCGGATGCGAAACACGCCGTCGCTTATCTCCTCAGCGTCAATCACACCGAAGCGCGATATGGCTTCGCCTTCAACCTGCATCGTGCCGAGGACGGGCGCGTCATACTTTTCGTAAACATCAAGCATCTGCTTGAGCGCAGGCGTTTCCGCATCAACGATGTCGTCGCTGAGCATCACGGCAAACGGCTCACGGCCTACGAGGTCGCGCGCTTGCAAGATCGCATGGCCCAACCCCAACGCTTCGGGCTGACGAACGTAACTGATGCGCGCCATCTCTGAGACGGCACGCACTTCCTTTAACATCTCGTCTTTGCCGCGCTCGCGCAAGAGATGTTCAAGCTCAAACGAAACATCGAAATGATCTTCAATCGCACTCTTGCCGCGCCCCGTAACGATGATTACCGATTCGATTCCTGATGCGACGGCTTCTTCGACCACGTATTGGATCAATGGTTTGTCAACGAGGGGCAGCATCTCTTTCGGAGAGGCTTTAGTGGCGGGTAGAAAGCGCGTGCCCAGTCCGGCAGCCGGGAAAACGGCTTTACGAATTTTCTGCACCATAAAACTTCCTTCACTTCCCTGTAATCTTGGAAGGTAAAAACCTGGTTAAGTATGGAACTTGCTTGACAGTGCTCAGAAGCGTCAGCTAGCTTGACGTTTTTTCGCTCCACGCCTCTGAGAAATTAGAAAGGCTGCAGTTTCATACCACAAGGCGAAGGATGGCAGCAAATGCTCGATATTAACTATGTTCGCGAGAATCATGACAAAGTGCGTGAGGCACTCTTACAGCGTACAGCCTCTCCGGCTTTAGCCGTCAGTCCGCTTGGAGATTTTAAGCGCATGGATACGGACCGTCGACGCTTGATCGCGGAGTCAGACGAACTTAACGCCCGGCGTAATACATCGAGCCGCGAGATAGGCGCGCTGATGAAAGAAGGGCGAAGTGAAGAAGCTAATGCGCGGCGGCACGAAGTAAACGAGTTGAAGAACCGGATCGCTGAGCTTGATCGAGAGCGTGATCAAGCGGAGCGGCTCATGTATAAATTTCTTTCGGAGTTGCCGAACATTCCGCACGAGAGCGTGCCCGTCGGGACAGACGAAACGGCGAACATCGAAGTACGCCGGTGGGGCACTCCTCCTTCATTCGATTTCGCACCGAAAGATCATGTTGATCTCGGCACTGCGCTCGGCATACTCGACCTCGAACGCGCGACGAAGATCGCGAGCGCACGCTTTGCAATCCTTCGCGGCGCGGGTGCGCGCCTTGAACGCGCGCTGATCAACTTTATGCTCGACATACACACGCGCGAGCACGGCTACACCGAAACGCTGCCGCCCTTTATCGTCAACCGCGAGGCGCTGTTCGGAACCGGCCAGATCCCGAAATTCGAGGAAGACTTGTTCAAATTGACGGACGAGCGCAATCTCTACCTTGTCCCGACCGCCGAGGTGCCGGTCACCAACTACTATAGCCACGAGATTTTGGAGGCCTCTCAGCTCCCCGCACACTTCGCAGCTTACACGCCTTGTTTCCGCTCGGAGGCAGGAAGCTACGGGCGCGACACGCGCGGCCTTATTCGCCAGCATCAATTCGAGAAAGTTGAACTCGTGAAGCTCGCGCTGCCCGAAAACTCTTATGAAGAATTGGAATCTTTAACAAGGAATGCAGAGGCGATCTTGCAGCGGCTCGAACTTCACTACCGCGTCGTGACGCTCTCGACCG
>JACCTF010000807.1 GCA_013812565.1 Pyrinomonadaceae bacterium
GGCGCCCTCATTCAACTGGTTTTTAGCGCGAATTCCGTTGATTGTCCCGCAGCCAGAACCGGTAACAGCAATGATCAGGAGCGCGCAGGCGACTCCGGTGTGGAAGAGTTTCATTGATGGCTCCCAGAAAGGTAGTTGAGAGTAAACAAGCTTCGTGTAATAGAGGTTTCCCTTGATTGCACTAGCTTGGCGATTCGTCTTGATAACGAGGCTTTACTGTGGCAAATCATCGACCTGTAGCCCGACAGGATTGGCGCCGGCACCTTTGATCGAGTCAATAACTTTGACAACCTCACCATAGTTGAGCGAGCGTGGCGCTTTAATGAAGACGCCTTTCTCAATGCGATCCTCTTCCGGCAGATCAGTACGACCTTCCATACCCGACTTGTATGCACGATCCTGACGTCGCTGGTCAAACAACTGCGCCAGCCTAGTGCTCAAGTTGCCTGTGTCATTAACAGATCCGATCTCATCTGTATTGAGCTTTAATTTGAGATCATTATCGATAGTTACCACAAGCGTAAGGGGATTAGGCAGTACGTCGGTTTGGTTTGGATCCGGCTCTTCTGGAACTAAGGCTTTGAAGCGGCTTGGCTTGAGTGGCGTGATCACCATGAAGATAATCAACAGCACTAACAGCACATCAATTAGCGGGGTCACGTTAATAAAAGGCACTGCCTTTGAGCCGCCACCGCTACTTCCTGCAGACATTCCCATAACTTACTCCTCTAGCTTCTGTTGAACGCTCATAACCGGGTCAGACGTTCATATCAAAATGTTGCATCTTTCACGAAGCCGCAGCGGGCGCTGTAGTAGTTGGCCCGGCGGCGCCGCCCTTCTTTTTGTCAGCGACCAATCCGATCTGATCGACGCCGGCTTGTCGGATCGTGTTGATGGCCTCCACAACATCGCCGTACTTTGCATTGATGTCGCTCTTGATATACACAATCCGTTCGTTCGGCTGCTTGTTCGCCATTCGATCTTCGATCCTGCTCTTCAACTCAGCTTTATCGATTGGCTCTTTTCCAACGTAGTATTCGCTGTCTTTCGTCACAACAATTACCACCGAGGATTCCTTGATGATCGCCGGATCTTCCTCTGGATTCTTCAAATCACGCGGAATCGCAACCGTGACGCCTTGTTGCAGTAGAGGTGTAACAACCATAAAGATAATCAGCAGCACCAACATGACGTCTACCATCGGCGTTACGTTGATCTCAGAATTGTAGCTACCGCCACCGCCCATTGACATTCCCATAACAATTTCTCCTTCGAGCTAAGGTGTACACGCCACCGCATAACAATCTCAGCAACATTACATCAGCAAATAGCGGACGCCACCAATGCGTCCGCTATAAGCTCAACTTTTATGCTTTGAGCTGACGTGTGCGGTTCTTCAAAAAGTAGTCAATGAGTTCCGAAGCCGAGTTGTCCATTTCAACCACAAATCCCTCGACCTTGCCTGAGAAGTAGTTGAAAAGCCATACAGCAGGAACCGCCACGGCCAAGCTAAAAGCGGTGGTGATAAGTGCCTCGGCGATACCGCCCGCGACAGCGCCAATGCCTGCCGTCTCAGCACTCTTCATGCCTTGGAAGGCAGAGATGATGCCGAACACTGTTCCAAACAATCCGACGAACGGAGCGGTCGAACCAATTGTTGCAAGCCCCGACAACCCGCGCCGAAACTCAGCGTTCTTGATTGCAATCGCACGTTGTAGAGCGCGCTTCGAAGCTTCGATCTCGTCGCCAGAAATTTCGCTTGATTGTTCATGTGCGCGAAACTCTTGTAGACCTGCGTTAACGACCATCGCCAGGTGCGACTTCTTATGTTTGTCGCTGATGTTGATAGCTTCCTCAATCCGGTCATTCTTCAGCGCCTGCGCAACGCGCGGAGCAAACTCACGCGATTGCTTCTTGGCTTGCGAGTACGTCAGGAAGCGCTCGACCATGATCGCAATCGAATACATTGACATCAGCAGCAGAATGACCAGCACAAGGATCGCAATAGGGCCTAGATTGCTCATCATCTCTGCGAGTGAGAAAGCATCCCCTAAACCCTCGCCACCGCCCGCTGCAGGCGCGGCCTCCTGCAATAGTGCAAAGAAACCAAGAGTTTTCGCTTCGAAAAGGTTACTTAGAATTGTCACGGTAGAATCCTCCAAAAGTTTTGATTACGTACGATGTGAGAGCGCCCAGGGTGCGGCGAATGAGGAGTCAAAACCAAACCAGTTCGCCGCGCCCGCACCCTGTTATTGAAGCACGA
>JACCTF010000809.1 GCA_013812565.1 Pyrinomonadaceae bacterium
CCGCGAGCGCCTCCTCGAGCGGATGGAACTGCGCGAGCAGTGCTCGCTCGATGCCCGCGCCAGTCTTGTAGCCAGGCCAAAGCCGATTCCGAAACGACTCGATCACGTGGTCGGTCGCGACGCCCAGGTAGGTGTCGCCGCTCTCGATCATCTGGAGCACGGTCTGCAGCACGCCGACGACGGCGCCGTAAGGGCGATCCACGCCTTTGTTAAACCGGCGCAGCCCGTAGAAGTGACGGAAGAGCTCGTAGGTGCCGTCGATGAGGTGAACGATCAATTTGGGTTTAATGTAAGTTTCAATTCTGATCGCCGACATTCGACGTTCACGACAGGCCGAGCACACGCGCAAGCGTCTAGCGGACAGTTGCGTCGTAAAAAGCGTGAACAACGTTGCATTGATGGACTCTTACACGCTTAAGCCAACAGGCTTCATCCGATCGACAGTGAAGCGCCGTGAAGATGCGCCGCGGCAGGGAGCGGAAGGTGCGCCGGACGCCTCGAGATCAAACCGCAATTTGCCGAGGCACTCCTGCGCATGGAGGTCGGTCACGATCTGATCGTATCACGTGGAAGCACAAGGCCAGCCGCAACGTGCTCAAGAACCACCCGGCGCGACCGAACCCGCTCGCGCGGCATCCCGTGACCGTACGTCACTTCGGCACCGCGTGAAGATTGGCCCGATCGAGGCATTCGAGTCCGCGCCGAACTGGCATCACGCCGGTCGTGGCCATCAAGTCAGCCTCAACGCGCGCGAACGGCTGATCAGCCTGGGAAAGCTGACGTTGGCACAGGCGTCCAACGGCTTCCGGTGCGCTACTCTTTGATCTCGATCTCCCGCACCATACCCACGTCAGCGTGTGACAAGTGCGGACTGTTAGCGGAAGCGTCGTGCTCGACCGGCATTTCACAGTGGAGCACGTGTCGGCCTGGGGTGAAGTTCCTTCGCAACCAGACGACTCTGCTGAGATCGTGACTATCGAGCGCTCCGCCGAGTGCCACCGCAGGGGCGGGCCCGCGCTTCTCTTTTCGCCAGCGTTTCAGGTCGGCGACGCTCTGGCCGTCGTGCAATCGGTAAAAATCCACTTCGTGCATGGCCGGGCCCGGGGTTTCGATGCGAAGAACCTGTGTGCCGCGACGCAACTGGCCTTCAAGATCGAAGCGAAAATCAACAAGCTTCACGACTACATCTTCTTTTGGGACCGGGTCGTTCGCACGGCCGCCCTGCACTGCGAATGGGTGAACCGCCGTGGACGTGGCATGCCCGCTATTCCAGCAGACGAGGATGTAATCGCCTGGGTCCACCGTCAGCCATATCTCAATGTTTTCCCCCGGGGAGGTCAGGCCGGGTCCCGAGTAATCGAGCGCACCTTTCGGGAACAACGCTCCGCCCTTTACCGCCGCCACAAAATCCGCCGGGCTGACGCCTTGCGGCAGCTTCACGAGCATCGCCTCGTGAATCTCGCTCCCGCGATTTTCGAAAAGGAGGTGGCGCAAACCCGGCGGCATCGTCGCAGGGGCTTCGAAGCCGGAATCGGTAGCGATGATCCTAATCGGGTGAGCCGGCTTCTCAGCTACGTTCCTTTGGCAGCCGACGCTAAAGAGACCCGCGGCAACCAACATCGATCGACCGGCAGCGTGGATGTTCATGGCTGTTTCTACTGGCGCGCATGAGGTTTAGCGAGAGCCAATCATGAGCCCTCTTGTGAACGTCAAGGCCTTCTGCAATCACGGTGAAGTTTGCCCGCGCGGTCCGCGATAGGTTGGTAACAGAACTCGGTCGCGCGGCGTGACAGGTGGGAGTTGCGTCGTGGAAAGCGTGAACAACGTTGCGTGGATGAACTTTTACACGCTCGAACCGGTTGGCTTCATCCGATCGACAGTGACGGGCCGTGAAGACGCGCCGCGGCAGGAACCGGAAGGGTGCGCCCGACGCGTGGCTCGAGATCGAACCGCGCTTCGCGGAGGCGTTGCTGGGAATAGAAGTCGGTCACGAACTGATCGTCACCACGTGGTTATACGAGGCCAAATGCGACGTGGTGGAGGAGATCCGCGCGGCGACGAGAGCCGTCCGCTCACCGATGCCAGTCCGGCTCGGACTTTACACCCGCTTACCGGTACGACCGAACCCCCTCGGCCCTGCATCC
>JACCTF010000813.1 GCA_013812565.1 Pyrinomonadaceae bacterium
CTCTGAACGAGGGGATTTCATAATATAAGCGAAAAGAACATGGTCTACCGCCATCGTCGTATACGATGTTCATTCTCAGCTTAAAGCAGTTCCGCGGCGAATGCTCTCAGCTAAACGCTTTGCTTCCGGTAGCGCCTCTAAGGAGCGACCCAGTTGCGGATCGCTTTCCAGCAAGATGCGACCGCCCGCTTCGTTTCCGTAGGCGGCCGTAACTACCTCAGTGCGGATGCGCAGTCGAGCAAACTCTGAGTCAGTATCAGCTTGGGCAGAGGTCAGTTGCAGTTCCGGGCTGCGCCGCAAGTAGTTGCGAAAAGCTTCGAGGACACGATCCGTCACAGCGAAGTCTGTAGAGCGCGGGAAGCGCCCGTACTGCACTTGTTCGACGCGGTAATTCTCCAAACCCGGAAGCTTTCCAGCGGCGAGTTCACGGGTAAAGTAGAAGGCAGCTTCGGAGATACGTGCGCGTAGGGGTGAAGCATCAAGCGGCTTCACTTCAACGTCGGGCGTGATGCCGCCGCCTCCGTAGAAGACGCGGCCGGCAGCAGTCCGTATGGCTGGCCCGGTGGGAACGGGTGTCGGCGTTGGTTCGGCAGCCGGTCCTGCTAAGGTTGGCTGCGTCGGCACTGTGGATGAAGTCGGTGAAGCTGACCGACTAGGCTGCGTGGGCTGCGCATCGTCCTCCGGATCGTGGCGTACGTAGTAATCGTAGAGCGAGCCGTTCGTATAGTCACGCTGAATTAAGCGACCGAAAGGTGTGTAGTATTTTGCGGTTGTGAGCGTAAGCCCGGTTCCGAATGGAAGCTGGAAAACCCGCTGGACCAAACCTTTACCGAAGCTGGTTTCACCAACGACAAGGCCGCGCCCGTGATCCTGAATCGCTCCAGCGACAATCTCAGAGGCCGAGGCTGAATTACGATTGATAAGCACGACGAGCGGAAAATCCTCCGGGTCAACTTCGTTGTTCTTATAAATTCTAGGTTGTTCGTATTCGCGGCCGCGAACAGAAACGATGGTGTGGTCGCGCGGCAGAAACTGACCGGCCACCGTAATCGCCTGATCCAGCAGCCCGCCCGGATTGTTGCGCAGATCCAGCACCAACTGCCGCAAGTTCTCTTTTTTCAACGCCCCGACGGCGCGTCGCAGTTCATCGCCGGTGGTGTGCGTAAAGCCACCCTGAAGACCAATATACCCCGTGCCGGGATTAACCATAAAGGCGTTGCGAATCGAGGGCAGCGGCACGGCATCACGGACAATCGTGAAGTAGAGCGGAGCGAGCGCCCCGGCGCGTTCGATCTTGATCGTGACTGGTTCGCCACGTGCACCGCGCACGTTTTTAGAGACTTGCTCGCCCGTCCAGTCGCGTGCGTCTTTGCCGTCAACCTCAACGATACGGTCGCCGTAGCGAAGTCCAGAACGCGCTGCCGGGGTGTTGTCAACCGGTGATTGCACGTAGACGCCGTCGTGATGACGCAGGATGTTAACGCCGATGCCGTAGAAGCGTGAGTCTTGATCTTCGCGAAGCTTGGTGAATTCAGGGCGCGGAAAGAAGGCCGAGTGTGGGTCGAGCGCTGAGAGCATGCCCTGGATCGCCGCTTGGTTCATTTTCTCGTAATCTACTTCGCCTCCATAGTTATTGGAGACGACTTCAACAGCCGCTTGGTAAGCTTGTTCTACGCTCGCGATGGCGTTGTTATTACGGCTGAACGAAGTGTTTACAACGGATGCGCTTTGATCCACCGCGCCCGGCAGGTTGCCTTGCATGGCACTGCTTCCATAACCACGCATGCCACTGCCGAACGTGCCTCCGACGATGGCCGAGGCGATGATAAAAATTGCGATAACGACAAACCTTTTACTCATATTAATGTCCCAAAATTCACGCGCCGAGACAGATCATACAACGCCGCCGGGAATTTTAGCATAGTGCCCTCTTCGCCGCCGAAATTGCGCAGTTAATATGGAACATATGATATATTCGCGCTTCTTTACAAAGTAGCAATGCAGAAGTTTTTGTGGTCTTACCATCAAATTATTTACCAGTGAAAATTCTTGTAAGTTGAATCAGCTTTATGCCCCTATCTATTTCAATCATTATCCCGGCCTACAATGAAGGTGCACGATTAGGCAAAACATTAGACACTGTTTTCAGATACCTAAACGAGCACGCGCCCGACAGCGAAGTGATTATCGTTGATGACGGCTCGCAAGATGACACACCAAAAATCGCCGAGCAGGGCATCGCCTCTGCCGGGCGCACGGCAGGGCGGTTGATACGCAACGAGCCGAATCGCGGCAAAGGCCATGCGGTACGCACAGGCTTGTTGGCGGCGCGTTCGCCCATCGCACTCTTCTCTGATGCTGACCTGTCAACGCCAATCACAGAGACTCCGAAAGTCGTCGCACCGATTTATTCGGGCAACTATGACCTTGTGTTTGGGTCGCGCGCGCTCGACCGCAGCCTTATCGGCAAACACCAATCCTGGCGTCGCGAACAATCAGGACGCGTCTTTAATTTAGCGGTTTGGTTGGCAACCGGACTGCCTTTCTCGGATACACAATGCGGCTTCAAAGCGTTTCGCATGGATGTGTGCCGCCCTATTATTGAAGGGGCGGTAATTGATCGTTTCGGCTTCGACGTTGAGCTGCTCTACATTGCGCACAAAGCAAGACTGCGTCTGCTTGAATGCCCTGTACGCTGGGATGATGATGAAAGAAGCACTTTAAGCTTTCGGCACGGCTTGCATGCGTTCGGCGAAGTGCGTGCGATTCGCCGTCAAGCGCAACGTGGCATTTACGACAAAGCCATCACAGCCGCTCGCGAGTTCACCATGCAGACTGAGGAGCGCTTGCCGATTCCATTTAGCAGCGCTGATTTGTTTGAATCCAATGCGCCGCCAGAACTCGCTGGCTTTAACCCCAAAGGTTAACTTCAATTGAAGTGCTTCGGCGCTTCTACAACTAACGCCTGACATTTCACTTTCTTTTTATGACTCCGCGTCTTAACGTCAACATTGATCACGTCGCGACGGTGCGCCAAGCCAGGCGTGCGCCGGAGCCGAGCGTGACTGCCGCCGCGATGATGTGCGAGCAAGCTGGAGCCGATGGAATCACTATCCACCTGCGCGCCGACCGCCGCCACATCCAAGACCAAGACCTCTATACGTTACGTCAAGCCGTGACGACTTATCTCAACGTCGAAATGGCAGCGACCGATGAGATGATGCAGATTGCAATCGACGCGCGCCCGGAAGCGGTCACGCTCGTGGCAGAGAATCCAAATGAACTTACGACTGAGGGCGGGCTTGATGTGCGCGTGAACTTTGACGCCGTCCGCGCGAGCCTTCAACTCCTAAGAGAAAGCGGCATTATTGCTAGCGTCTTTATTGATCCGGAAGCCGCGCAGATAGAGGCGGCGCGCGAGGCGGGTGCACAGCAGATTGAACTCTGCACTGCTCTCTACGCAGAAGCGACGTTGTTGCCAAAAGGCGCGCACGCAGAGAATCAACAACGAGCGGCGCGTGAACTGCGTCGTTTGCGTGAAGCCGCCACGCTCGCCGCACAGTATGACTTGCGCGTTGCCGCCGGACACGGCCTCACCTATCGTAACGTTGGTGCAGTCGCCGCGATTGAAGAGATTCAAGAATTCAACATCGGCCATAACATCGTCGCGCGCGCCGTGCTCGTCGGACTCCACGAGGCAGTGCGCGAGATGTATCAACGAATCAAAGAGA
>JACCTF010000821.1 GCA_013812565.1 Pyrinomonadaceae bacterium
GCGAAGGCGAAGCCCGTGCTGTTAGCGAAGCCGGGCAGTTCCGTTTGTTGCGATCGGAACTCGAAGGTGCCGGAAGTATTACCGCGCCCTCTGTCGTTGTAACGGTAGCGCCTGATTTCGGTGCCGACCCTGAAGGTGTGCGGGCCGCGTAGATAGGTGAAATCATCGACAAAGATGAAGCTATCGCTCGCCGAGAAGCCGGCCGTGGCCGAGCCGAACTGTCCGGCCGCCCCGATGTTGCCGCCCATGATCCCGGCTGTTCCGCGGAACCGCAGCCGCGGAAAGTGTGTCCCCGGTACCCCCTGGAGTCCGATCTGCTGCGGCCAATCCTCATCGACGAAAGCCGAATTGTTGGGGTTGATGAAACGGTTGAAACCGAAGGCGAAGTGGTTGAGTTTGGTACTGCTGATGGTCCAATCCTCGCTGATGCGCGCCATCCGCCCGCCCACTTCTTGGAATTGGAAGACGCTGGTCGCCGAACCCGGTCTCGGGCCGTAGCGCCCGCCGGGGGAGTTGTCGCGCGGTCGCGTGTTCCAGTTGTAGAAGGTCGAGAATTTGTGCCGCTCGTTGAACACGTGATTGATCTTGACCCCGATGTTGTCGAGGCCGAAGACGGGCTGACCGCTTCCGAGGGTTGGGTAGTTGCTCAGGAAGGTGGGGAAAATTGGATCGGGGATCGGCGCGAGCCGCAAGACGTTAGCGCTCACCGCGCTCCACTGGGATTGCGGGATGATGTTACCCGGGAAAGGATCGCGCACGACGCTTGTGCCCACCCGTCGCGTCGTTCGCGGATCGTAGAGTTGACCGAAAATCACGGATCGGTTCAGCGCGTCCACGCCGATTTGTGTGCCCGATCGAGAGTTCCCGGTAAAGGCCGGATTCAACAGAGCCGAGAAATCACCCTGCTTCATCGCGACGGTCGGCAGTGTAGTGAAACTGGTCGAGCGGAAGTTTCGCTGACGCGTCCCCTCGTAAAAGACGAAGAAGAACGTTTTGTCCTTACCCTTGTACAGCGCCGGCCCCCCCTGGCCGAAGCGCGGCAAAAAAACCGGACCGCCGAGCGTCCCGCCGAAGTTGTTCAGCTTGAACGGCTGCCGCTTGACACCGCTAAAGTTGGCGGTCGAGGCGTTGGCGTTGAGCGCTTCGTTCTGCAGGTAATGGTAGGCGGAGCCATGAAATTCGTTGGTGCCGGACTTCATACCGAAATTCGCCATGCTCGTCTGCGTATTGCCATACTGCGCCGAGAGTGTTCCCGCCTGGAGTCTGAATTCGCTTGTCGCGTCGGCGCTGGGAGTGAACTCGTTCATGCTGCCGCCTGATAGATCATAGCGGCCGAGCGAGATACCCTCGACCAGGATCTCATGCGAGTAGAACTGGCCGCCGTTAATCGAGCCCTGAAACTCCCCGCCGACGGCACCCGGCAGACTCCGGAAGATGAAGCTTTGAAGCTGGCGCAAACCGTCGGCGACGGGAATGGGCCAGCTCTGGAATTCGTTGGCGCTCACGTACCGCCCCACTTCGGAGGTGCTCGTCTCGATCAGTGATTCTGCCGTGACGGTAACCGTCTCTCCGATCTGGCCGACTTCGAGCGAGAAATCGATGGTCGCCGTTTGCGCAACACCAACCGTCACCCCCTCGACGATCCCTGTTTTAAACCCGCTAGTGGATGAAGATAATCTGTAGGTGCCGGGTTCCACAGAGGAGAGCCGGTAGACCCCGGCGTCGGTCGTCTTCGCCGTGCTTTCGACGTTCGTCGCCACATTGGTTGCGGTTACCGTGACTTCGGGGATGAACGCGCCGGAAGCGTCACGAACCACGCCGGTGATGGCTCCACGTTCGCCCTGACCCGCCGCCGCCGTAAACACGCACAGCACGATGCACAAGCCATAAGCCGCTGACTTCATCTGAGATTTCATCGCTTAGCTCCTCTTTCAAATTTGCGTGCCGTTTGAGAACACTTTCGTGCGCTCTTCTAAATTGACTCATTTCTGCCGCGCGACAGAAGTATGTCGCGATTCGTTTGACCCCGCCACTCACCAGCGACGTATCCCGTAAGGGGATGGCACCGGATTCTTCTTCAATCCTTCAAATTTCTTCAGCGTATGAACGGCGAGTTGCTTCTCGCCGGTCTTAACGTAGTACCGGGCCAGCAAGTAATAAGCTTCGCCGTAGCCGGGGTCGAGACGGACCGCTTCCTCTAAGCTCTCTTTCACTTCTCGCGTCGCGCCCCTTGTGAATAATGCTTTCGCATACTCGAAACGTGCGTGCGGCGACGCCGGATCGTTACGCATCGCACGGTAAAGCCAGCCGGTCCCGCGCTCGAAATCTCCTTCGTTGACCAGCCGTTTTCCTAGATCGGTGAAGGGCCAGGCGTAACGAATACGCTTGCGCTCGACGATCTTAACCGCGGCCAGAAACTCCTCTTTCGCTCGCTCAGCCTGACCCATCCCCTCGTACAAAAGCCCGGTATAGTAGCGCGCCTTGTGATAGTCGGGATCGATCCCGATCACCCGCTCGAATGAACTGAGGGCTTCGCTGTATCGCTTCTTTTCGTACAGGTAACGTCCTAAATGATAGTGCCCTTCCCCGTCATTCGGGCTCAGTTCTATGGCGGTCCTAATGTGAACTTCGAATTGGTCGTAACTCTGAAGCAGATATTCGGTGAGCGCCAACAGCTTATGAACTTCCGCCCGATTGTCGCCACGCGCAAGACACTCTCTGGCGCGCTCACTCGCAAGCCGAAGACTTCCGCGTTGAAACGCAATTAGGGCCAACAGATGAATCGGCCTTGTCTCTTCAGGAAACTGTTTTTTCAGAATGAGAGCATGGTTTTCGGCCTCGAGTAGGCGCATCAAGCTGATCAGTACATTAACTAATGCGATCCGCGCAGCTTTATTCCGCTCCTCTTTCAACACCGCCTGTTCCAGACTCCGTGCGGCCGCCGGTAAGTCTCCGCTCGCTAAGCTTGCTTGGGCGCTGCGCAGAAACTGATCAACTGAGCTTTCTTGAAGGGTTGCCTGGGTTGAAAGAGGAGGTAAACAGAACACGCAGCCGGCGTTGCCCATCGAACTAAACGACAAGACGGGCATGAGATAGCATACGACTTTGGTCGTTAACCGCATGGTGGCCCGGACGCGCCTCGAAGTTCGTTTCATTTACAAACGAACATCATACATAAAGAGCGGTAGACTAAATTGGTCATCAAATCCGCGGGACATGGACCAGCCGTAATTACCGCCCGTGTTAGTTTAAGTTGCTTACTAACTTGACACAGTGCCCCGAAATTTTTAACCTTGTGACAACGGGTACGCAATTATTTTTAGCCGCCAGAGTCAACCTTATAGCACCACTGGTTATCTACTGCAAGACAATTTGAGTATATGTCGGGAAGCGGAATAACTTCACCTTTAACCGGTTAAACCAAGCAATCCCGTGCGTTCTTATAATAAACTTTCCGCTCTTTACGGCGTGGGCGCATGGTCGAGACACTCTGGGCGTGCTTACTACCTTGCGAATCGTCACGGCACCGAACTGATCGGTCGGATGGACCTAATATCACACGCGGTTTGTTGACAGCATAGACGAACTACTTCCATCTGGCTTAGGCTGAATTCCCGAGGACCGTTTATCAGTGTTTCAGTGATCTCTAAATCGAACCACACAGGAATGGTACACAACGGAAGACCTCACCGCCGCAGGCGCGGAAGCACTGTCCGAAGAGACTCGCAGAGAGTTAATGATTCAACTCTCTGCGAGTCTCTTCGAGAACTCTGCGCCTCTGCGGTAAAAGTTATTTGCGCGAGCGTCACGTCACGAAGGATCGAGTGTCCCACTGTCATCTGTTTTGATTTAGATCAACCATTGATGATAGTGGCAATGCTCCCGACAACTATCCCGGATTTAAAACGCGAAAGCCTTCAAAGGTTAAGAGCGCTGTTCACCGCGCGGTCGATAAAGTTTTACCGTTTGTTCCAATCTTTGTGAAGTAGTTCTATCTCGGCGAGTGAAGGCGGGCACATAGCGATCGCCAGACAGATTCCTACCCATGAACGTCGTCCCATACGCAGCCTGCGCTGGTGGATAGGCGGGCTTCTGTTCGCTTCGACCGTTATCAACTATATAGACAGGCAGACTCTAGCTGTGCTGGCCCCGTATCTAAAACAGGACTACGGGTGGAGCAACGAACAACTCGCACTGATATTCATCGCTTTTCGCGTTGCCTACACAGTCGGGCAGACGGTCTCAGGGCGGATCATAGATCGCATCGGCACAAGGCGAGGGCTGACGATCTCAGTCATCTGGTATTCGATTGCGGCGATGTTGACTTCGCTCGCCACGGGGTTGGGCAGCTTTGCTTTCTTCCGCTTCCTTCTGGGTGCGGGTGAATCGGCCAACTGGCCTGCCGCAACCAAAGCAGTTTCCGAGTGGTTCCCTAAACGCGAGCGCGGGTTGGCCGTGGCACTCTTTGATAGCGGCTCATCAATCGGGGGCGCAATAGCACCGCTGCTAGTGCTTGGACTCTACTACCAGTTCGGCGGTTGGCGACCGGCTTTCGTGATTACCGGTACGCTCGGCTTCGTCTGGTTGATCGTGTGGCGTTGGCTTTACTACCCACCGGAGAATCATCCCCGAATCAGCGACAGGGAGCGTGAGATGATTGTGCAGGATAAGCTTGCCGATGAAGCGGAAGAAGCGCCCGCCCGCCCGCCCCTGGCCGAGCGTTCACGAATGGGCTGGCGCGAGTTGCTTAAACTTCCGCAAACATGGGGCGTAATTGCGGCTCGCTCGCTGACTGATCCCGTCTGGTTCTTTGTAACCGAGTGGCTTGTGACCTATCTGGACCAAGCGAAGGGCATCACGCTTGAGCAGGGGTTGATCGCCATCTGGATTCCGTTTATCGCCGCCGACCTCGGCAACTTCTTTGGCGGAGGAATGTCCAGTTGGCTGATACGACGCGGCTGGCCGGTGGGCCGGGCGCGTAAGGCAGTGGTAGTGTTCGGGGGACTCGGAATGACGTTGCTCATCCCGACGATCTACACTTCAAACTTGTTTGCGCTGGCTGGATTATTCGCCATCTCAACCTTTGCTTATGCCTCGTTTTCGACGATGGCGCTGGTCCTGCCATCTGACTTGTACAGAAGCGAATCGGTTGCGACGGTGAGCGGAATGAGCGGCACGGGCGCAGGGATAGGAAC
>JACCTF010000822.1 GCA_013812565.1 Pyrinomonadaceae bacterium
AGACTTCAACGCACGGATCAACGACCCCGACCTCGAAGTGGACGAGACGTGCGTGATGGTCCTGAAGAATTGCGGGCCGCGCGGTTATCCGGGGATGCCGGAGGTCGGCAGTATGCCTCTGCCGCCCAAAGTTTTGAAGAAGGGGATTACAGACATGGTGCGCATCTCGGACGCGCGCATGAGCGGCACGGCCTACGGAACCGTTATATTGCACGTCGCGCCAGAGGCGGCAGCCGGGGGCACGCTCGCGCTCGTTCAGAACGGCGACTTCATCGAACTGGATGTGGCCGCGCGTCGACTCCATCTTGACATTTCCGATGAGGAGCTTGCTCGTCGTCAGGCAATGTGGACAGCACCGCCGCCTCCTTCAAACAGAGGCTATTACAAGCTCTACTTCGATCACGTGATGGGGGCGGATCGCGGCGCTGATCTAGACTTCTTAGTAGGCCATAGCGGAGCACCTGTACCTCGCGAATCTCATTAAAGAACTTGCCACAGAGGCACCGCAGTTCGTCGCGGTAGGAACTGAACCACTCGATCAACTTACGGCGCTAAGGTGGAGCATCTCGCATGGCTACTACTGCTCCGAACCGGCTGGCAGGGCGGCAACAGTGCTTCTAGCGATGTAGCCGCAGTGATGTCAGAGCAGGAAATCCTGTCGGTGATTCAGTTCGCTCCCACTCTGAAGTTAATGTCACTTATGCCGCTCTGGCGCAAGCGATTTAGCCAGGACTCGATGCCCTTCCGGTATCGCCAAACGCAAAATAATTCAACTTGGCAGAGGCGTTTGCAACCTGCCAGCCTGCTTGCTCTCGCTCGGTGCTCCATGCTACGGTTTCGCCTTTGTTCCGGACGCCCGTGCCGGGTCAAGTTCCACTAACAGTTGAATCGCATGAAACGAACAAGGAGTGTGGAATTAGAAGTCAGGAGACAGGAATCAGGATAAAAGGCTGAAGCCACTGCTTTTTACTTCTGCTTACTGCCTTCTGCCCACTGCCTACTTGTTTCCGACTCCTGACTTCTTACCTTGATTATGCCAGCTCAAACACAACCGGCGCGCGGGATGCGCGACTTTTTGCCTGCCGATGTCAGGCGGCGTGAGTATGTCATCGGCAAGATCAAAGAGGTGTACGAGCGTTACGGGTTCGAGCCGCTGGAGACTCCGGCGGTGGAGAATATCGAAACGTTGATGGGCAAGTATGGCGAAGAAGGTAATCAACTAATCTTCAAAATCTTGAAGCGCGGAGCACACGAAACAACGGGCGAAGCGGATTTGGCGTTGCGATATGATCTGACTGTTCCGCTCGCACGCGTCGTCGCTGAACATCAGGCCCAGCTTCCAAAGTTTTTCAAGCGTTACCAGATTCAACCCGTGTGGCGCGCGGATCGTCCAGCGCGCGGTCGCTTTCGTGAATTCTATCAATGCGATGTCGATGTGCTCGGCTCGCGCGCGCAAACCATCGAAGCTGAACTATGCGCGGCGGCGAGTGACGCGCTGACCCAGTTGGGATTTACAAAATTCGTCGTTCGGCTTAATCACCGTCAAGTGCTTCGCGGAGTTTTAGATCAATCAGAAATCGCGGCGGCGCAGCAGTCAGATGCGCTGATCGCGCTTGATAAACTAGATAAGGTTGGCCCGAGCGGTGTGATGCAAGAGTTTGCAGCTCGCGGCATTGATCCATCAACGGGCGAGAGATTGCTCGCGCTCTTTGAAGGCGTTGCCCGCCTCAGCGATGCCGCAGAGATTGTTGCAGGCGAAAGTCCTGAAAGCGAAAGAGCGGCGTTTAACCAAGCGACGCTCGGAAGATTGGTGGAATTCATCGGCGGCCACGAAGCAGGTGCGCGCGGTCTCGATGAACTACGCATGATTCTGCAATTCGCTGCGGCAAGCGGCATCGAAAGTTGTATCAAGATTGATCCGAGTTTGGCGCGCGGACTTTCTTATTACACAGGCGCGATTATGGAAATCAGTGTGCCTGATCTGGCGGGCAGTCTCGGCGGTGGCGGGCGCTATGATGATCTGGTTGGCATGTTTTTAGGTCAGCAGATTCCAGCCTGTGGCTTTTCGCTCGGCCTTGAGCGCATCATCGTTGTGATGACTGAGCGCGGAATGTTTCCCTCTGACTTGACGAGGGCGGCGGCGGATGTGATGGTCGCGATTTGGGATGAATCATCCATCGCAGATTCACTTCAGTTAGCACGCGAACTGCGCGCGGCAGGGTTGCGTGTTGATCTCTACCCGGAGCCGGATAAAGTGGGAAAGCAGTTCAAGTATGCCGCGTCGCGCGGCGTGCGATTTGTCGCCGTCATCGGCCCGGAGGAGCGCGAGCGCGGCGAGGTAGCGCTAAAGGATATGCAATCTGGCGAACAACAAAGGCTTCCGCGAAACTCTGTCGCCGCCACGGTGCGCAATGCACTTGGGCAGTAACAGCGAGGCCACGGCCCGCGCCATACGACACTCCGGCTTAGTGATTCTAAAGTAGAAGGAACCATGATCACGCTTGACCACTTGGGAGATATGCGGCGCACACACTCATGCGGCCAGTTGCGTCTTGGAGTTGTCGGACAAACCGTGACGTTGATGGGTTGGGTTGCGCGTCGTCGCGACTTCGGGCCGTTAACGTTCTTTGATCTGCGCGACCGCGACGGGATCACGCAAGTCGTCTTCAACGAAGACACTGCGCCCCAGGCTCACGTGCGCGCGAAAGATGTGCGCGGTGAATATGTCATTGCC
>JACCTF010000834.1 GCA_013812565.1 Pyrinomonadaceae bacterium
TTTTATCGACAATCAAAAAGTCTGATGTTGAAAACAAAAGACTTATGCCATCGCGCTTTTGGCACTCTTAAAATGGATAAAGTCGAGGTAACAGCACGGCAAATCATTGTGTGTTGTTGATCGTACGGTATGTTAGTGCGCGATGAGATGGGCAGAGGAATTTCCTTCATGCCTGACTCCCCAATCCTTTATTTCGTGGGGCATAGGCAATATATAGGCCATGAAATTCAAAATGTACCCAGCTATAGTTGAAGCGAGATACCTCACGTTTCTTCGCGCGAACAGACTGTATATATATGAGATGTCTGAGATTTGGACGCGATGTCTAGACTTTGGATAATGTGATGCCGTAGCGCTTTATCTTTTGGTAAAGCGAACTTCGCGGTATCCCGAGCCTCTTTGCCGCTTGATCGACGTTACGCTCCTCTTGAAGAACCCTCTCGATATGTTTCTGTTCGAGTTCTATGAGAGTTAGGTTCGAGTCGTCCAGCCAGACATCGGGTGCTGTTGCATTATTGAAGTGAAAATCTTTGGGTGTAAGAATGTTTTGTCCGCTAAGCAACAGCGCGCGTTCCAGAACGTTACGAAGTTCTCTGACATTGCCGGGCCATGAGTATGCTTGTATCGCCTGCTCTGCTTCCGTTGAAAGTCTGACATCGCCGCGACCGAGATCCGCAGCAAACCCTTTGAGCAAATACTGAGCAAGAAGCGGTATGTCTTCGCTTCGGTTACGCAGTGCGGGAACAGTAATCGGGATAGTGCTAATTCGAAAGTAAAGATCGCTGCGGAACCGCTTCTCGCGGACGAGCAGGCTGAGGTCCTGCGAGGTGGCGGCGATAAGACGAACGTCAACTTGCCGGTCGCGAACATCTCCCACGCGGCGGAACCGTTTCTCCTCAAGCACCTTGAGAAGCTTTGGCTGGACGAGTGGATCAACGTCGCCAATTTCATCAAGGAAGATAGTGCCACGGTGCGCAACTTCGAAGAGTCCGGTCTTGCTGGCGGTTGCGCCGGTGAAAGCTCCTTTTTCGTGGCCGAAGAGCTCGGTCTCCAGAAGCTCACGCGAAAGGCCCGCGCAGTTTAAGTCCACCATCGCCTCTTCCGCCCGCAGACTGTTGTTATGCAGCCACGCCGCCAGCACGCCCTTGCCGGTTCCGGTCTCTCCTTGAATCAGGATCGGACTATCCGTCTGCTGCACCAGTGCGGCTTGTTCGGCCAATTGGCGGATCGCGTGGCTGGTTCCGCGGAACGGATCGATTGTCTGGCGGGTCTGGCGGGATTTGCTGACAAGCTGCTTCTGACGGTTGCGTTGGTTTTCGAGAAGACGCTGGAGGATGATAAGAAGTGCCGGAAGTTCCACTGGCTTTGTCAGGAAATGCTCGGCTCCTTCTTTGATCGCACGCACGGCCAGGTCAATTGAGGCGTTGCCGGTTAAGATGATCAGCGGAATCCCCGCATCAATCGCTCGCAGACGCGGCATCAGGTCAAGGGCATTCCCATCCGGCAGCGCATAATCGACAATCGCGACATCGGGTCGGGCGTGGCGAAACGACTGCTCGGCGGCTTGGCAACTCGGAGCTTCGTCTACTTCGTAACCGTGAGACTCAAGAAAATCACGTATGCCAAAACGGATTCCTGCTTCATCATCGACAATTAGGACCTTGTTTCTCGCCACCGCTTCAGACCCGCCTTTTTCACTCGCGATTATTTGCTTGTGGTGACCGGAAACCTTGTGACCATGAAGGCTCCTCCCTCAGGCCGGTTGCCCGCGCAGATCCGTCCTCTGTGCTCTTCCATAATGCGTTGGGCGATTGACAAGCCAAGCCCTGTTCCCCCGCGCCGTTTTGTATAAAAGGGTTCGAAGATCCTCGGCAGATCCTCATCCCGGAAGCCCGGCCCACAATCTTTGATCGTGCAGTCAATCCAGACTCGCCCCTCGGCGCACACTTCCTGAGCCTCTATGGTGATCGTGCTTTGTGGTGGAGAATATTGAATCGCGTTTTTGACCAGGTTGCTGAAAACTTTCGGTAGACGCCTGCGACACATCATCACAGGCGGAAGTTCGTCGCTCATGTTGTTAATGATTTTAACTTCGGCGCTCTCAGCGAACGGCGTGCACGAGCGAATCGCATGCGCCACAACATCTCCGATTGAACCTTGGTAAAGCTGTTCTTGAGGGGGTTTACCATAATCGAGGAGTTCTTCCATAAGGTCGTTCAAGCGACCTAGCTCCTCGCGTAGGACGCGTGTGTAGCGTTGGTAGTCGGCCTGATCTTGAAAGCGCGCCTCAAAGGCATCGAGAACTGATGAAATGGCGAACAGCGGGTTTCTGACTTCATGGGCCACGTTAGCCACCAGCGATCCCATTATCGACATCACTTCGCTGCGGCGAAGCGAGGCTTCCAGCTCAACGCTGCGCGTAATATCGCGTGCGACGAAGATGATTCGCTCGTCGTTAACTTGAGGCCCAAGAATTATGTTCGCCGTGATGTTCCATGTCTTTCCACTAACCTCATCTGTGGCTTGGCAGGATACGGCGGAGCCGGTTTCGCGGACGGACTGCACTATCTGTGAAACATTTTGCCAAGGCAGCCCTGCGCCGGTAAAGCATCCGGCTTTCCCGCTGACCTCTGTGCGAGTGTTTTCCGAAAGTTCTTTGGCAGCCTGGTTCAGCCGCACGACTCGGCCGGTCAGGTCAAGAATCAACACCGGCGAGTCGATTGCATCAAACGTCATTTGCCACTCTAGAGCGGATTTCTCCGTAGTGGCCTGCGACCGCGACTGCTCATCTTCCACCTGCTTGCGTCGAGTGGCATTGTTCTGCATGGTCTTCTCGTTAATCGTCTCAATGATGCGTGAGTCCGTGGCCGATTCGGAACGCTCACTATCCAACGAAACTGAGTTCATGTGAGGAAACTTCCTTTAGCTTTTATGCCCCGCCGCGAAAGCAAGGTCGTTCGCGCGCTGGTTGATAGGGCGAGAGGGTCTCATCCGCAAGCCTATAGCACGAAAGTATTACCGGCACTGCCCGCCAACAGCATCAGGCCAAACACGCACGGCCAGACTTGCCTTTTTACCCGGTTCTTTAAGCAGACAGCTTAGATTGAGCGAGGAGGATGAACCGAAGGTAATAAACGTGTTTACTGCGTGGTGAGCATTCTAGAATGAATCCTGCCATCCTTCAACATGCCACGGACTTCCCCAAAGCCGCTCGTGATTGTTCCCCGGCACAGGTCAACACAAAGAAGACTAAAGTTTAGCTTGTAAGATTTTTGGTGGTAACGCAAAAAGGAAGAAGAAGTTTGGAGTACCCTCTTTGGGCGGCACTCCAAAACCTTACTGCTACTTTTCGAAGTACGTCCGCGCAGCCATCTTCGCCAGTTTCCACATCTTGCCCCACTCTATCTGGCCCTGCTCTCCGCGCCCGGTGAATTTATCGAAGAGCAGTTTGCGAAACTGTTTGCCTTCACGTCGCAACAGGAACTCCTTCGCGTAAGGCTTCGCGGTGTCGAAGAAGCTGAACTCCGGATCAGTGACGAGGCCGATGCCTTCCAAAGTCATCAGGGCGCGGATGATGTATGTGAAATTGGCCGGAAGGCGAAACGGATACTCATACATCACCTCGGCCAGATCGTAGGTCAACTCCTTGAAGTTTACTTCACCGAGCTTGAGGTTCAAGTAATGTTGAAACAAGCTTTCGACCACAGGACGCACCTTCTCCGCATCAACTCCGGGCTTCAGGAAGTTGAGGTCGATCAAGTTTTGCGCGAGTCCCGACACATCGCGTCCAACCACATTAAAGAAGGAATCAATCATCATCGATTGCAGACGCGGCGTGATCCGGCCCACCATCCCAAAATCGAAAAAGGCGATGCGGCCATCCTCCATCACTAACAAATTTCCCGGATGCGGGTCGGCATGGAAAAAGCCGTCTTCTAAAAGCTGCTTCAGATAAGCGCGGACGAGCAGGCGGTTGACTTTAACGGGTGAGATGCGACGCTGGCGCAAAGCATTGATCTCGATGACCTTCGTGCCGCGAATGAACTCCATCGTGAGCACGCGCGCGGTGGTATGTGACCAGTAGATTTGCGGAACATGGATGGCGCGCCACTCCCCGAAGTTTTGGCGAAAGCGATCAGCATTGCGCCCTTCCTCCATGTAGTCCATTTCTTCAAAGATGGTTTCCGCAAACTCATGGAGCATGCCTTCCCAATCCGCGTTCTCGTTGACCTGCGGAAATCGCTTCATGAAACGCACGATGTGCGCGAGGACACTGATGTCGAAACTGATCGCCTCGGTAAGGTCGGGTCGCTGAACCTTGACGGCGACTTCTTCGCCCGTGTGCAGACGCGCACGATAAACCTGACCGAGCGAAGCAGCGGCAATCGGATCGGCGTCGATCTCGGCAAAGGCTTGCTGTATTCCGCGATCCAGTTCCGCTTCGATTCGCGCGTAAGCCTCCGCGGTTGGAAACGGGGGCACACGATCCTGCAGCGTCGCAAGTTCCTTGACGTAGGCGAGCGGCAGAAGATCGCCGCGAGTGCCGAGCGCCTGGCCGATCTTGATGAACGTCGGCCCGAGCTTTACGAGATGCTCGGTTAACCATCGCGCTTGCTGCTGCAGGCGTCTCTCCTTCGCGTCGGTTCCGTCTGCGCCGCGAAAGATGAGGAAGCGTGTGACGCGAATTAGACGATCCGCTGCATGCCGGTCTAGATCGCGACTCCACTCTTGAAACAATGCGACACGGCCACGCGCTCGCGCTTCCTCACGCCAGCGCGCCGCCATCCGGCGCGTAAACTTGCACCGGGCATCATAGTTTTCTAGTGACAGGTAGAGGCCAAGCA
>JACCTF010000870.1 GCA_013812565.1 Pyrinomonadaceae bacterium
CGCAAAGGATTTTCATTTGCCATCGTCTTCTGGAGCGTCGCCGCGATGGGACACGCCCTTGCCCGCTCCGCTTTCGGCTTTGGGGTAGCACGCTTTACGCTCGGACTCGGCGAAGCGGGAAACTTCCCGGCGGCGATCAAAACCGTTGCCGAATGGTTTCCGAAGAAGGAACGCGCGCTCGCCACTGGCGTCTTCAACTCTGGCTCGAACGTCGGCGCCATCGTCGCGCCGCTCGTCGTCCCCTTCATTGCCGTCAACTACGGCTGGCAATGGGCGTTCATTATCACGGGCGCGCTCGGCTTCATCTGGTTAGCGTTTTGGCTCGCGGTATATCGCAAACCGGAAGAACATCCCAAGCTATCAAAATCTGAACTTGCCTATATTCAATCAGACCCCGCCGAACCGACAACGCGCATTGCGTGGGCGCGTCTGCTGCCGCATCGTCAGACGTGGGCGTTCGCGGCGGGTAAGTTTCTGACCGACCCCGTGTGGTGGGTCTATCTGTTCTGGCTGCCGAAGTTCTTGAACACTACTTACGGCTTGAACATCACGCAGATCGGCTTGCCGCTCGTGGTGATCTATGTCGTCGCGGATGTCGGCAGTATCGGCGGCGGATGGTTGTCGTCAAGCCTGATTAAGCGCGGCTGGTCGGTGAATCGCGCGCGTAAATCCGCGATGCTACTGTGCGCGCTGGCGGTCGTACCGATCATGTTTGCATCGCAGGCGTCGAACTTGTGGGTGGCAGTCGGATTGATCAGCATCGCGGCGGCGGCGCATCAGGGTTGGTCGGCGAATCTGTTCACGATGGTGTCGGATATGTTTCCGCGTCGGGCAGTCGGTTCAGTCGTCGGCATCGGCGGGATGGCGGGCGCCGTCTGCGGGATGCTGATTGCGACGACCGTCGGCTTGATCCTGCAATACACAGGCTCATATGTGCCGATTTTCATCATTGCCGGATGTGCTTACCTCATCGCCTTGCTCGTCATTCACACCCTCGTGCCGCGTATGGAATCGGCGCGCATTGATGCGGTTGAGAGCCTTGGAGGAACAGGAGAGCGCGCGTGATCCTCGACCGTTTCAGGATTGAAGGTAAGAAGGCGCTCGTGACCGGCGCAGCGGCGGGATTAGGACAAGCGATAGCGATTGCACTTGCCGAAGCCGGTGCGGATGTCGCGTGTCACGGCAACACGCGCACGCCTGACGCGACGTGCGAGCAAATCGAAGAACTCGGAAGCCGCGCGCTCACCGTGACTGGCGACTTGGCGGAACGCGATACACCGCGTCTGATCTTCGGCGAAACGCTTGCCGCCTTCGGCACGCTCGACATCCTCGTCAACAATGCGGGCACGATTCGTCGCGCACCCGCCGTTGAATATTCGGAAGAAGATTGGACGCACGTTTTAGAAGTTAACCTGTCGAGCGTCTTTCGCTTGTCGCAACTCGTCGGGCGGCACATGCTCGAACATGGACAAGGCGGCAAAATCATCAACATTGCCAGCCTTCTTTCGTTTCAAGGAGGCATCAACGTCGCCGCGTACACGGCTGCAAAATCCGGCGTGGCCGGACTCACCAGAGCGCTCGCCAACGAGTGGGCGCGCCATCGAATCAACGTCAACGCAATTGCGCCCGGTTATATCCGCACCGACAACACCGTCGCGCTGCAACGGGACGAAACGCGCAACCGGCAGATACTCGAACGCATCCCCGCCGGGCGGTGGGGCGACCCCGTTGACCTCGCCGGTGCGGCGCTCTTTCTCGCTTCTCCGGCGAGCGATTATTTGCACGGGCATGTATTGGTCGTTGATGGCGGTTGGATGGGAAGGTGAAGATACGGTGATGGTATTCGTTCTAAGACAAGCATGTTTCCGATTGCTGCTCGGATTGATTGTTCTGTTAAGCAGCGTGCCAGTTGATGCTCAACAGTCTTCACGCCAGCAGAAGCAGGGGGGGCGCGGAGCGCGCAAGTTAAACGTCCTTTTCATTTCGGTGGATGATCTGCGACCCACCGGCGGCGCATACGGTGAGTCATTCGTGCGCACGCCGCACATGGACGCTTTAGCCAGACGCGGCCTCGTGTTCAATCGCGCATACGCCCAGCAAGCCGTCTGCTCCCCGTCGCGCACTTCGCTCTTGACGGGGCGCAGACCGGATACGACGCGAGTCTATGATTTGACAACTCACTTTCGTCAAACCATCCCCGACGTGGTGACGCTGCCGCAGCACTTCAAGCAGCAGGGTTATCATACGCAATCGTTCGGCAAAATCTACCATAATGTCGATCTGGAAGATGCTCCGTCGTGGAGCGTGCCGCCGTTGTCTGTCGCGAAGAACCCTGACGAAGTGGACGCCGATCCGTCTCCGTCGTCGAGAAATCCGCGCACCGGCAGAGGCCCCGCGTGGCGTTCGCCGGATGTCGCGGACGAGGCTTTGTTCGATGGACGAATTGCTGGTAAAGCCATCGAGATAATGCGTGGAGTTAAAGATAAACCTTTCTTCTTGGCGGTCGGGTTCACCAAGCCGCACCTGCCCTTCGTCGCGCCGAAGAAGTATTACGACATGTATCCGCTGGAGAAGATAAAACTTCCCGCCAACCCATTTCCGCCGAAAGACGTTCCGCGCATCGCTTTGGCTGACTTCGGCGAATTGCGCGCCTATGCCGACATCCCCGAAAAAGGCGCTCTGTCCGAGAGCCAAACGCGCGAGTTGATTCGCGGTTACTATGCTGCGACGAGTTACGTTGACGCGCAGATCGGGCGCCTGATTGACGAACTCGACCGCGCGGGCTTACGCGACAACACAATCGTCGTGCTGTGGGGCGATCACGGTTATCAACTCGGCGAGCACGGCTTGTGGAACAAGCACACCAATTTTGAAATCGCCACGCGCGCACCGCTCATTATCAGCGCGCCGGGCGTGACGAAAGCCGGAAAGAAAACAGATGCGCTCGTGGAGTTTGTGGACGTGTATCCAACGCTTATTCAACTCGCCGGATTGACGATGCAGCAAGGCTTGGAAGGCACGAGTTTAGTGCCGTTGCTCCGTAGTCTGAAGATGAGCTGGAAGCGAGCGGCATTCAGCCAGTATCCGCGCGGGCGTGTTATGGGCCGCTCGATGCGCACCGAACGCTACCGCTACACCGAATGGAGCGAGCCGGGCAAAGCGCCGGTCGGCGTCGAACTCTATGACCATAGGGCTGACCCGTCGGAGAATGTTAATATCGCCAATCTGCCGGAGAACAACACAATCGTCGCCGAATTGAGCAGACAGTTGAAAGCAGGATGGCGTGCAGCGCTGCCGTCAAATCTGAAGAGGAGAGATGAACCGTGATTAATGTGCATAAGACTTTTCGGCTGCTCGCATTTATTTTGCTGCTGTGCCATGTCGCTGCAGCCGCGCCGTCGGAGAAGTGGACGACGCAGAAGGCGAACGAGTGGTACGGGCAACAACCCCTGTTGGTCGGCAGCAACTACAATCCGGCAACCGCAATCAACGAATTGGAGATGTGGCAGGCGGAAACCTTCGACCCCGAACGCATTGATTTAGAATTGGGGTGGGCTGAAGCTCTGGGCATGAACACGATGCGCGTCTATCTGCACGACCTTGCGTGGAAGCAAGACCCGGAAGGCTTCCGTGCTCGCATCAATCAATTTCTCGATATCTGCGCCAAGCACAACATCCGTCCCATGCTCGTGCTGTTCGATTCGTGCTGGGACCCGTACCCCGCCGTCGGGCGCCAGCCGCAGCCGCGCCCCGGCATACACAACTCCGGCTGGGTGCAATCGCCCGGCGCGATTGCCTTAACCGACCCGACGCAGTACCCGCGCCTGGAGGCTTACGTCCGAGGCGTGGTCGGCGCGTTCCGCGAAGATAAGCGCATTTTGGCGTGGGACGTGTGGAACGAGCCGGACAACATGAATAATTCGTCTTACGGTACGTCCGAACCGAAGAACAAAGTCGAGATCGTACTCGCCTTGCTGCCACAAGCCTTCGCGTGGGCGCGCGCCGCGAAACCGACCCAGCCACTAACGAGCGGAGTGTGGAAAGGTGATTATTCAACTGACGAGAAGTTGGACGCGATGCAGCGCATACAGCTCTCTGAGTCCGACATCATCTCGTTCCACAACTACGACGCACCGGAATCCTTCGAGCGCAGCATCAAGTGGCTACAACGCTACAACCGCCCGATCTTGTGCACGGAGTACATGGCGCGCGGTAACAAGAGCACGTTTCAAGGATCGCTCCCCATCGCCAAGAAATACAAAGTTGCGGCGATCAACTGGGGCTTAGTTGCCGGTAAGACGCAGACTTTCTTACCGTGGGATTCATGGCAGAATCCTTATGTCGGGCGCGAACCCGTGATCTGGTTTCACGAAGTCTTCCGCCTCGACGGTACGCCGATCTACGCGGAAGAAACAGAACTGATCAAGCAAATCACCGGCAAGGTCAAAGCGAAAGCGGCAAGGGCGCAACGCCCGAACATATTTCGCTTATTCGTGACGACAGAAACCAGCGAGTCTGTTGAACGAACGGAATTCGCGCCTGCACCATTGCTCATGCGAATAAACGTTGATTAGAACAATGCGACGCCGCTTTATCAATCCAGTCAGCAATGATTTTCACAGGCAGAAAACCTCCAGCATTTCACGAAGCCTGTGGCGGGTGATTGGCACGTTCGCTCTTGTCGTGGTGTGTGGGTGCGGACAATCAATGAAGGACCCGGCAGCAAACCGCGCTGCCGACGGGAGCGTTCCAACGTCGAGCATTAACGACGCCGAGCGACGCGCACGCGCTAACAAGCCAGACCCGCCCGCATCAGCCGGGATGGTCTTAATACCCGGCAGCACTTTCCTGATGGGCGCCAACAACGGGATGCGGTATGAAACGCCCGCGCACGAAGTCAAACTCGAATCTTTTTGGATGGACGCGCACGAAGTGACGGTGGCGGAGTTCGCCCGGTTCGTCGCAGCGACCGGCTACAAGACGGAAGCTGAACGATTTGGATGGTCAGGTGTCTTCGATATAAGGATCGGCGAGTGGGCGCATGTCGACGGCGCGAACTGGCGTGCGCCAGAAGGACGCGGCTCACAAACGATGCCAAACGAGCCGGTCACACAAGTCTCTTGGAATGATGCCAGCGAATACGCACGCTGGGCGGGTAAGCGTCTGCCGACCGAAGCTGAATGGGAGTACGCTGCGCGCGGCGGTTTAGAGGGCAAGGAGTATTCCTGGGGTGATGAACTCAGACCTGCAGGCAAACCGGTCGCTAATTGGTGGCAAGGCACGTTCCCGGAGCGCAACACGAAAGAGGACGGCTTCCTGATGCGCGCTTCGGTGAAGAGTTTCAAACCAAACGGTTATGGCTTGTACGACATGGCGGGTAACGTTTGGGAGTGGTGCGCAGATTGGTACGCGGATGGTTATTACTCACAGAGTCCGCGCGAAAATCCTACGGGGGTGGTGAGCGGCGCGGAGCGCGTGATGCGCGGCGGCTCATTCCTCTGCGCGGAAAACTTCTGCACAAACTATCGTGTCGCAGGGAGAGGCCATTCGACACCTGATACGGGTTTGAACAACGTGGGTTTTCGTTGCGCGAAAGGTGTCTAGGTGGTCTTCACGCGCAATCCTTGTTTTTGCATTTGAGACTTGCCCTCTCAATTGTCCCGGAAGGTAACAATATTAGAATTCATAAGCACCTATATCCGTAGGATTTTTACCAAGTAAGGGATAACTATCCAGATCAACCGTATATCCCAGCTTCACTCCTTTATTTCTGGCGGGGCTGTTTTCTTTCAGGCGGAAATTTCGATTTGCATAATCCACAAAAAGCGGATCGGCAATGATATCTCCCTTCCCGGCAGGGACGCCTACGGGGTCGGGATTGCCGGCGGAGTAATACAGGTTATGATCGTGCGGATGGTCGCCGATAGCGGTGCGCACATGCCCGACGGGTTTGACAAAGGGACCGAATACTTTCAAATCTTTGGCAATCATGAAGATGTTATTACGAACGGTGAATGAACTTCCTTCGGGATAGAAAGTCCAGAATATAAAACGATCTACATTCGGTTCGCGGGTTCTAATGACGGTATTGTTAAGGACGCGAACGTTTTTCATTGTTCCGCCGCCGATGAATTGGTTTTTGTCATCGCTTAGGTTATACGCGACCGTTATGTTTTGAACATTACGGGCAGCCATTTCTAAAAATCCGTGATTATTGACCGACATATTGTGATGAATATTAATATCATTCGCATTGAAATTGTCATCTACGCCGTCAAGCTCGATGACACCTCCGTCAGAGCCGTATGGACCGCCGTAAGCACCATAGTTTTCTATTCTGTTAAATGATATTTCGTTACGCCTGGAAACAATCATTATGGCAATCGGACCCCACGACCGCGCCATCATTACAGTTGCATCGTGCAAATAATTTCGGGTGATAAGGTTGTCAGTTCCTTTCACCTTGATACCGACCGGGGTATGAAAAAATTCGCAGTTCTTAACAACATTGTGGTGAGTGCCTGAAGCCAGATACACCGCTCCGAGTTTCTGCACATTTTTGTTTTTGTGGTCAGAGCCGGGCGGGTTTGTATTATCGTGAAAATATAGTCCGTCAATTACCACA